>JAYUWF010000059.1:0-7243 GCA_043753685.1 Herminiimonas sp. | reverse complement strand
CCGGTTCTGATCTCTCTGCCATTTCCAGCGCGCGGGTCCACCCGGCTGGAATGGTTTTCTGCCGCACCGCTTCGCCGCCGTGCGGCAGATTTTTTTGCGACAGCCGTTCGCAATATGACCTGTGTATGACAGGGGCGGGCAAGTTTGCCCCTTTGTCAGCAGGAATCTGAGCTTCCCGGGCCTCGCAATCGCCCTGCTGCCGATTTCTTCAAGTACTATTGGCACCGATCGTGTGGCCGCCGTCCCCGCCAAACGCGCCAGGCGCTGCGATGGCCCGTCCCGGCTTGCTGGCCTGTCAAACACAGCTTAGACGCGCGATCTTCCGATTACTGGCACTGACCCCACTCCGCATGTCGTTGGCGCCTAGTCGCAGGCGAACAGCCGCGCTGCGTGTCTTCATTCCTGGAGCGCCCGATGTTCGAACTTTTTAATCCGCGCCGTATCGACCGCTCGGTCCTGGCGGGCGGACCCAACCGCTGGGACTGGATCCTGCTGCCACTAGTGCTCGCGGTGCTGGCTGCGGCTGCCTTCGGCGCCATGCAGATGGCGCGCCCGTTCGTGGTCGGCCAGGCGACACCGATCTCGCTCGACCCGATCTATCTTCCTTATTACCTGCTGCGCACGATCCTGCGCATGTTTACGGCGCTGGCTTTTGCGCTGCTGTTCAGTTTCGTCTTCGCGGCCGTGGCAGCGCGCTACCGCGCCGCCGAAAAAATCATGATTCCCTTGCTCGACATCCTGCAATCGGTGCCGATTCTGGGATTTCAGGCAATTGCGATCGCGCCCTTCATCGCGCTGTTTCCAGGCAGTCTGCTGGGCGTCGAATGCGCGGCGATCTTCGCCATCTTTACTTCGCAGGCCTGGAACATGGCGTTCTCGCTGTATCAGTCAATGCGTACCGTGCCGCCGGAATTGAAGGAAGCCTCGCGCGTCTTTCGCCTCTCGGGCTGGCAGCGTTTCTGGCGGCTCGACCTGCCGTTCGCCATGCCGGGGCTGTTGTGGAACATGATGATGTCGATGTCGGGTGGCTGGTTCTTCCTGGTCGCGGCCGAAGCGATTTCGGTGGCCGGCCAGGACATCAAGCTGCCCGGCATCGGCGCCTACATCGCCGTTGCGATCGAGGCCGAAAACGGCCGGGCGATCGCCTGGGCCATCTGCGCAATGCTGACCGGGATCATCCTGTACGACCAATTGTTTTTCCGCCCGCTCCTGGCGTGGGCCGACAAGTTCCGCTTCGAAGAGTCGCAGGGCGAGTCGGCGCAGAATTCCTGGCTGCTCGACTGGGGCCGTCGCAGCCGCTGGATCCGTGCCGTCACGGACCGCTTCTGGCGCCGGCTCGAACGCTCGCTCGGCTGGTTTTCCCTGAGCGAGGAGGGAAGCGGTCCCGACGCGGCGTCGCAGCGCTGGCATGTGCTGGCAGTCAGGGCGTGGGATGTGGCGATCGTGCTGGCGTCCCTGCTGGCCGCCTACAAGCTGGTGACCTTCGTGCACAGCGACGTCGGCTGGGGCGAGGCGCTGCACGTGGCTGGGCTGGGCTTGATCACGCTGCTGCGGGTGCTGTTGCTCATTGCCCTGGCATCCCTGGTGTGGGTGCCGATCGCGGTCTGGATCGGCCTGCGGCCGCAGTATTCGCAGCGGGTGCAAGCGGTCGCGCAGTTCCTGGCGGCGTTTCCGGTCAACCTGATGTTTCCCCTGGTAGTGTATCTGCTGGTGACCTTGAAGTTGAGCGCCAACATCTGGTTGAGCCCGCTGATGGTGTTCGGCACCCAGTGGTACATCCTCTTCAATGTGATTGCCGGCACCGCGGCCATTCCCAATGAATTGCGGCTGGCGGCAGACAACCTGGGCCTGAAGGGTTGGCTGAAGTGGAAGCGGGTCTACCTGCCCGCGATCCTGCCGGCGTATGTCACCGGCGCGATCACCGCCAGCGGCGGCTCCTGGAACGCCAGCATCGTGGCCGAATACGTCACCTGGGGCAAGACCACCCTGGTCGCCGACGGCCTGGGCAGCTACATCAAGCAGATGACCGACGCCGGCGATTTTCCGCGCATCGTGCTGGGCGTCGGCGTGATGTGCGTGTTCGTGCTGTTGTTGAACCGCTTTTTCTGGCGCAAGCTGTATCTGCTGGCCGAGGACCGCAGCCGCTGATGCCGATATGGCTGCTGACGGAGGCGGCGGATTCGGTCCTTTACCGAACAATGCCGTACCGCAGACCGCACCACAAAACAATGCCGCACCAAAGCAGATTCAAGGAATCGTCATGGCTGAAAAAACACTGATGCAATTGCAGGGCGTGGCGAAATCGTTCAAGAGCGCCGACGGCGCGCCACGCCTGGTGCTGGAGAACGTCGATTTTTCGCTGGCCGAAGGCGAGATCGTGGCGCTCCTGGGCAAATCCGGCTCCGGCAAGTCGACCCTGTTGCGCATCATGGCCGGACTGATTCCGGCCGATGCCGGCACCGCGGTCTATCGCGGGCGCAACGTCAACGGTCCGGCCACTGGCGTGGCAATGGTGTTCCAGTCGTTCGCCTTGTTCCCCTGGCTGACAGTGCAGCAGAACGTCGAACTCGGCCTGGAAGCGCAGGGCGTGCCGGCCGACGAACGCGAAAAACGCGCCGACGCCATGCTGGAGCTGATCGGCCTGGCCGGTTTCGGCGGTG
Source organism: Herminiimonas sp. (assembly GCA_043753685.1). Lineage (GTDB taxonomy): Bacteria > Pseudomonadota > Gammaproteobacteria > Burkholderiales > Burkholderiaceae_D > JANXSS01. Next base: position 4,583 of record JAYUWF010000059.1, on the reverse strand, counting down.
CGTTGCCGCGCGAACTCTCCGGTGGCATGCGCCAGCGCGTGGGCATCGCGCGCGCGCTGGTCACCAATCCGGACGTGCTGCTGATGGACGAAGCCTTTTCCGCGCTCGACGTGCTGACCGGCGAAACCCTGCGCAACGATATCCTGGATCTCTGGGACAGCAACCGGATTCCCACCAAGGGCATCCTGATCGTCTCGCACAATATCGAGGAAGCCGTGATGATGGCCGACCGCATCATCATTCTGTCAAGCGACCCGGGCCGGATCCGCAACGAAGTCAGCATCACGCTGCCGCGCCCGCGCACCGCCGACGCCGCCGTCATCCGCAGCCTGATCGACGAAGTGTACGGCTTGATGACGATGCGCCCGGTGCACGATGCGATGCACGGTCCAGCGCCCATCACGCAACCGAATTACCGCTTGCCGGACACCGATGTGAGCCGCATCGAGGCGGTGCTGGAATTGCTGGCCGAGTCGCCCTTCAACGGTCGCGCCGATTTGCCGAAGATCGCCGAAGAAGCCGAACTGCCGGACGAAGAACTGTTCCCGACCTTCGAGGCGTTGGCGCTCCTGGGTCTGGCCCACGTGGAACGCGGCGACCTGCTGCTGTTGCCGCTCGGCCGGCGCTATGTCGAGGCCGAAGTCGCGCTGCGCCAGGAAATTTTCGGCCAGCAATTGCTGCTGCACGTACCGCTGGCGGCACGCATCCGCCAGCAACTGGACCTCGAGCCGACCGGCACCTCGCCGGAAGAACCGTTCATCGAACTGCTGGAGGAATTCCTGAAGGCCGACGAAGCCAAGCGCATGCTGGAGGTCGCCGTCGAATGGGGCCGCTATGGTGAAATCTATGAATACGATTTCCATACCGGGCGATTGAAATTGCCGGATGGCGCGCCAGCGTGAGGTAGATGAATCGCGCGAAGTCACCGTCCTGACATTTTAGTGTGGCAATGTGTTCGCTAACGCACGGTGCAACCCTTGTCGAAAGCTTAACCTGCGTTGGTCGAATGAGTCGCAGCCGAGATTCGTGTGGTTCCCCAGCCTGCAATTTTGTTTGGCAAGCCGAGCATTTCGACAGGTTCGCCGGTCACCTTGAGTACCGGCATCCGTTTTCTCTGGCCTCTCCATGGTCGCATCTGAATCCCGCGTCTTGATCCACGCGGGTTTTTTTTGGCTGTCGAATTCGCGATGTATCGCTTCCCTGATTCCTACAGCGCATTTGCAGGGCCGCCGATAGAGCAATGCGCAGCTTCGTTCTACGCTAACTGTACTGCAATCGAGCAGGCCAACCGGAGACCAGCATGACCCATCGCATCGGTAACAAGGACGTCGCCCAGCAACGCAGCAAGGCTGACAAGGAGGCAGAAAAAGCCACCAACGTGGCAATGGAAGCAGTCAAGAAAGCCGTGGCAAAGGCAAAATACCGCAATGCCGTGAAAGGTCAGCCGTGAAAGGTCAGCCGCGCACGGTTTGACTTGTTGCTACTGGCCGGCTTTCCACACGCCGGCCGTCGGCGGGGGAAAAATGCCCGCCGAAGCGGGCACCGACGCGCAAGCAGAATATACGATCAAGGCTTTGCCTTGAGTTCGGCCTTGGCGGCTTTTTCCTTGGCCTTTGCATCTTTTTTACAAGCGCTCTTTTCGGCGCCCGTCATTTTCTTGCATTGGGCTTTTGCCATCTTTTCATCGGCGTCGATCTGCTTCTTGGCTGCGCTGCGCTCGGCGCGGGTCATCTTTGCAGCGGGCATTGCCTCGGCTGGCTTGGCCATCGGTGCCGCAGGTGCGGCCATCGGCGCAGCGCCAGGTGCTGCAGTGTGGGCCGCGGCAAATGCGCCGGCTGAGGCGGTGAACATAGCGGCAAGGATCAGGCGTTGAATCAGTTTCATTGGTGTCTCCGGATAAGTTCGTTGTGGTGGGATCGGACAGGAGATGTCGAACTCGGCAGCCGGTTTTTGCAGCTCCAGGCTGGACACGGTGCTGCGCGGCTCGAGCGCGTTTTCCTGCAATGTATGTTATCAAGCGGGCAACCGTCGATACCGATTTTGGCGCCGGTACAACAAGGTATCGACAGGCGTAAGTGAACTGCATCTCCTTCATCATTCCGCAAAGAATCTATTCGTTTGGCAAGGTGTCGCAGGAATGTCGCTCCGTGCGACAAATTTTGAGAATAAAGTTGCTGTTAGGAACTTATACGGCCAGACTGACCGATGCGATACACCGGCACCCTGCCAAATCGCGTCCTCAACAGGAGTAGGCGTATGAAAATCGGCAGCCGGCTGGGACTTGGATTCGGAGCGATCCTGACACTCATGGTGGTCATCACCGCGGTCAGTCTGTGGCGCTTGCAAACGGTGGCAGAGACGACCCGGCAGATGATGCAGGAGCCGCTGGCGAAAGAGCGCCTGATCGGCGACTGGTACCGCAACATCGCCGCCGGCGTGCGCCGCACCACCGCGATTGCCAAGAGCAGCGATCCATCGCTGGCGACATTTTTCGCCGCCGACGCAGCCGCCAGCACCAAGGGTTCCGGCGAGATGCAGAAAAAAATCGAAGCACTGGTGACCGGGACCGAAGAAAAAGCCCTGTTCGCCAAGGTCAGCGAGCAGCGCCAGCAATACCTGACGACGCGTGACGCGATCACCAAGGCCAAGGCGGCCGGTCAAACGGCCGAGATCGACGCCATGCTGGGCCAGTTTGCGGTGGTCGCCGAAACCTACCAGAAACTGATCGCCGAACTGCTCGAATCGCAACGCCGCCAGCTCGATCAGGGAGCCAGCGAAATCCAGAATCTGGCCGACACCAGCCGCACGCTGCTGATCGCACTGGCCGTGGTCAGCACCCTGCTGGGCGCACTGCTGGCCTGGTACCTGACCGTCGGCATCACGCGCCCGCTCCAGGCCGCATCGCGCATTGCGCGTCAGGTGGCCGACGGCGACCTCAGCACCCATATTGCGGTGACCGGCAAGGACGAGACCGGCGTGCTGCTCAAAGCGTTGAAGGACATGCACGATAGTCTCGTGCGGATCGTGGGCGAAGTGCGCAGCGGAACCGACACGATGACCACCGCCACGGCGGAGATTGCTTCCGGCAACATGGACCTTTCGGCTCGCACCGAAGAACAGGCCAACTCGCTCGGCACCACGGCGGCGACGATGGAAGAGCTGACCTCGACCGTCAAGCAGAATGCCGACAATGCGCGCCAGGCGAATCAACTGGCGATGACCGCGTCGCAGGTCGCCGTGCGCGGCGGCGCGGTGGTCGCGCAAGTGGTCGAGACCATGGCCTCGATCAACGCATCCTCCAACAAGATCGTCGACATCATTGCCGTGATCGACGGTATCGCCTTCCAGACCAATATCCTGGCATTGAACGCAGCGGTGGAAGCCGCGCGCGCCGGCGAACAGGGGCGTGGCTTTGCCGTCGTTGCCAGCGAAGTGCGCAGCCTGGCGCAGCGCTCGGCGGCGGCCGCCAAGGAAATCAAGACCCTGATCGGCGACTCCGTCGAAAAGGTCGATGCCGGCGGCAAGCTCGTCAGCGCGGCCGGCACCACCATGACCGATATCGTCGACAGCGTGCGTCGGGTCACCGACATCATGGGCGAGATCGTTGCGGCCAGCCAGGAACAGAGCAGCGGCATCGAGCAGGTCAACCGGGCGATCGCGCAGATGGACGACGCCACCCAACAAAATGCAGCCCTGGTGGAACAGGCTGCGGCCGCTTCGCAAAGTCTGCAGGAACAGGCGGGGCAGTTGTCGCAGGTGGTGGCCGTGTTCAAGATGCAGGGCGGTGCGCATGCGCCGGCTTCCGCGATGGCAGTGCCCGTGCCCAGGCGCACCCGTGCAGCGCCGGTCAAGCGCAGTGCCGTGGCTGCCTCGCCTCGCATTGCAGCGCCAGCCAGGACGACTTCGACGGGCACCCGCGTTACCTATGCGGCGAACGTACCGGCAACCGTCGGTGCGGGCGGCGAGTGGGAAGAGTTTTAAGTTTCGTTTTAAATTCTGTTTTCAGTTCCAATCATCTTGCTGCGTTGGCCCGAGTCTGCTTCGTGCTGCCGTGGCACGTGATGTCAGCTGCAGCCTCGCGCTCCCAGATGCAGTGACCGCGCAAGAACCATCGCCTCTTAGCCAGTTGGGTCGACCGATCGGTCAGCCGGGACACGCCGTGGCACGCGAAACCAGGGCGGCGTGCTAGCCTTTGGGCTTGCTGTCCAAACAGCGCAGCAGCCATGATTCTCTCTATCACCCTGATTATGACAACGCCTGATGTCCAGAATTGACCTGCCACGCGGATCGGTGGTCGAGCCGATCGACACGGCGTCGCTCGATCAGCCCTCCGATACGCCGGCCGCGTCGCGTTTCCTGTCGGGGCGCCCGATGGCGTTGCGCTGGCGTTACCTGATTGCCACGGCTGCCAGCCTGGTAACGGCGGCACTGGCAACCCCACTGCTGCCTTATTTCGACCTCGCCAATATCGTCATGCTGTTCCTGCTGACCGTCGTGATGGTCGCGGTGCGGCTCGGTCGCGGGGCGTCCGTGGTGGCGACGGTGGTGGGGGTTGCCGCTTTCGATTTCTTTTTCGTGCCACC
>JAYUWF010000058.1:0-7270 GCA_043753685.1 Herminiimonas sp. | reverse complement strand
CGGGCACGAAAATCCTCGATGGTGTTGAAGACCACGGCGCGTCCGCGATGTTGCAACAGCCGTGGCGAGGCCGCCGACGGCTTGATGACGGCGCCGTCCGGCGCCAGGTTGCCCTTCAAAACGGCGATGCCTGCATTGGCCATCACCGGCGTGTCGAGCGGACGGATCACCTGCGGGTTGTAGCAGCGCGCGCCGGCGACGTTTTCCGCCAGGGTACGACCATTCACGCTCAGGGCATCGCCATGCAGCAGGTGGCCGATTTCCTTCATCACTGCCGGCAATGCACCGGCATAGCAGAAATCTTCCATCAGGTACTTGCCCGATGGTTGCAAGTCGACCAGGCAGGGCATCTCGTTGCCGAGCCGGTCCCAATCGTCCAGCGTCAGGGGCACGCCGATGCGCCCGGCAATGGCCAGCAAGTGAATCACCGCATTGGTCGAACCGCCGATGGCGGCCGTCACGCGGATCGCATTTTCGAATGCCTTGCGGGTCAGGATGCGGTCGATGGTCAGATTGTCCTTGACCATCTGGACGATGCGCCGCCCGCTCATCTGTGCCAGCCGGTTGCGCCGGGTATCGGCAGCGGGCAGGGCGGCGTTCTCGGGCAGCGCCAGGCCGAGCGCTTCGACGATGCAGGCCATGGTCGAGGCCGTGCCCATCGTCATGCAATGACCGTGCGAGCGGTTCATGCAGGTTTCGGCGGCGGTGAATTCCGCCTGTTCCATCTGGCCTGCGCGCGCCATCTCCGACATCATCCAGACGCCGGTGCCGGAGCCGATGTCCTTGCCACGGAACTTGCCATTGAGCTGGGGGCCGCCAGAGACGCCGATGGTCGGCAAGCCGCAACTGGCCGCGCCCATGACCAGCGCCGGCGTGGTTTTGTCGCAGCCCATCAACAGCACCACGCCATCCATCGGATTGCCGCGAATCGATTCCTCGACATCCATGCTGGCCAAATTACGAAACAACATGGCAGTCGGTCGCAACTGGGTTTCGCCGAGCGACATCACCGGGAATTCGAGTGGAAAGCCACCGGCCTCCAGCACGCCGCGGCGCACGAAATCGGCCAGCTCCCGAAAATGGCTGTTGCAGGGCGTAAGCTCCGACCAGGTATTGCAAATGCCGATCACCGGCCGGCCATCGAGGTTGTCGTCGGCGTAGCCGGCCAGCTTGGTCCAGCTGCGGTGCACGAAGCCGTCGCGGTCGTTCTTGCCGAACCAGGCCTGGCTGCGGCGTGCCGGCGCGGCGGGATCGGTGGAGGCGGCCTGGTCAGGTGCGTGGCGCTGGTCGTTATCCTTGGGCTCGTCCATCAGTTCATCGTCGCTGCGCATTGAATGGCACGCTGTCCCTGAAAATTTATATGAAAGAGAGTAAAACTTCTATCGCTATGGAGTGGTCTGCAAGAAGGGAAGTTCAGGTAAAAACGATGAACATGAAAAACATTTTTCGTCCCGGCGTGCCGCTGCTGGGCATCGACTGGGGTTCGAGCAACCGGCGTGCGTACCTGCTCGACCCGGCCGGTGCACTGGTGCGCCGCCACGACGATGCCTGCGGCATGCTGGCTGCCAGCGGTCGCTTCCCGCAAGCGTTGCAGGAATTGCTCGACACGTTCGGTCTGGAGCAGGCCAACGTGCTGATGTCGGGCATGGTCGGCAGCCGCAGCGGCTGGCAGCAGGTGCCGTATGTGGATTGCACCGTGCCACTGGCGCAGCTGTCGCAGCATCTGCAGCAGGTGCCGTTCGAGCGTCCGGGTGTGCGCTGCGCCATCGTGCCGGGCTACCGCCACGTGGATGCCCACGGTGCACCGGACGTCATGCGCGGCGAGGAAATGCAGATCCTCGGCGCGCGCGCGCTGGGGGCCGGCGATGGCTGGTTCGTGCTGCCAGGTACGCACAGCAAATGGGTGCGCGTGGCCGACGGACATGTGGCCGAGATCGTCACGTTCATGACGGGCGAACTGTTTTCATTGATGACGCGGCATGGAACCCTGGCGGCAGCATTGCCGCCGCAACCCTGGCCCTGGCATGAAGAAGCCTTTCATGCCGGGCTGGAGGCGGCGCAGCACGGCGGATTCACCCACAACGCCTTCGTCTGCCGGGCGCGCGTGGTGACCGACGCCATGCCGGCGGCGCATGCCACTTCCTACCTGTCCGGGCTATTGATCGGCGCCGAGTTCCAGCACATTGAAGATCGACTGAAACACCGGCTGCAGGACGGCGCAGCCGCCGTGCAGCTGATCGGCGCACCCGACCTGGTCGCGCATTACGTCGCTGCCCTGGCATGGCGCGGGCTCGGCAGCCTGGTCTGGCAGGCAGACCAGGTATTTCAGGAGGCAGTGCGCAGCCTGGCGCTGCCGTCGGCAGGTTCCGTTGGTTCCGTAGGTTTAACTCCGCAGGGGGCGTCGTGATCGATCTGTTGAAGCGTTATCCATTTCCGATGGTGGCGATCCTGCGGGGCATCAGCGTGGCGGACGCCACGCCGGTGGCGCGAATTCTGTTTGCCACCGGTTTCCGCTTGCTGGAAGTACCGCTGAACCGGCCCGGCGCGCTGGAAGCGATCGCCGCCATTCGCGCGATCGCACCGGACGATGCCTTGATCGGCGCCGGTACCGTGCTGCGCCGGGAAGATGTCGATGCGGTGCGCAACGTCGGCGGCCAGTTGATCGTGTCGCCGCATTGCGATCCACAGGTGATCGCCCATGCGGCCGACTGCGGGATGCTGACCTTGCCCGGTGTGGTGACGCCGACCGAAGCCTTCGCGGCGCTGGGGGCCGGCGCCCACGGCTTGAAACTTTTCCCGGCGGAGATGATCAATCCGGCAGCCGTGACCGCGCTGCGCTCGATCCTGCCGCCCGGCACGCCGCTGCTGCCGGTGGGCGGCATCAATCCCTGCAACATGGCGGCCTACATCAGCGCCGGCGCCGACGGTTTCGGTATCGGCGGCCGCTTGTATGCGCCTGGTATCGACCAGGCACGGCTGGAGATGGCGGCGCAGAACTTCATGGTCGCGCGCAAGGACATCCTCGCGTCCCAGAAGTAGGTCCGGCCCAGGCATAAGGTAGGCAGAGGGCCCGAACATTGCGCCGGAACAGGCATTCCCGGATGCGGCCTGATTCCGAGCGCTGCGGCCCGTCCGGGCAACCCTTTGCTGCAGCGCGGGATGGTAGAATGCTCGGTTGATCGAATCCTTCGCCACCATCTTTGCTAGAGGTTTTTCCGTGCTCTCCACCGCCAACATCACCATGCAGTTCGGCCCCAAGCCGCTGTTCGAAAATATTTCCGTCAAATTCGGCGACGGCAACCGCTACGGCCTGATCGGCGCCAACGGTTGCGGCAAGTCGACCTTCATGAAAATCCTGGGCGGCGACCTGGAGCCATCGGCCGGCACCGTCATGCTGGACACGAATGAGCGGTTGGGCAAGCTACGCCAGGACCAGTTCGCCTTCGAAGAGATGCGCGTGCTGGACGTGGTCATGATGGGTCATACCGAAATGTGGGCGGCGATGGCCGAGCGTGACGCGATCTATGCCAACCCGGAAGCGACCGACGACGATTACATGAAAGCCGCCGACCTGGAAGCGCGCTTCGCGGAATTCGACGGTTACACGGCTGAGGCGCGCGCCGGCGAGTTGCTGCTCGGTGTGGGCGTGTCGATCGACCAGCACCAGGGACCGATGAGCAATGTCGCGCCCGGCTGGAAACTGCGCGTGCTGCTGGCGCAGGCACTGTTTTCCAACCCGGACATCCTGTTGCTCGACGAGCCGACCAACAACCTTGACATCAACACCATCCGCTGGCTGGAAGACGTGCTCAACGAGCGCAATTCGACCATGATCATCATTTCCCATGACCGGCATTTCCTGAACCAGGTCTGCACCCACATGGCCGACATGGACTACGGCACGCTGAAGGTCTATCCGGGCAATTACGACGACTACATGCTGGCATCCTCGCAAGCGCGGGCGCAGCAATTGTCGGTCAATGCGAAAGCCAAGGACAAGGTGCTGGAACTGCAGGATTTCGTGCGCCGCTTCTCGGCCAACAAGTCCAAGGCACGCCAGGCCACGTCGCGCGCCAAGCAGATCGAAAAGATCAAGGTCGAGGACGTCAAGCCCTCCTCGCGCGCCAATCCGTTCGTGCGCTTCGACGGCGAAAAAAAGCTGCATCGGCAGGCAGTCGAAGTCCAGAGCCTGGCCAAGTCCTACGATCACACGATCTTCAAGAACTTCAATCTGATGGTCGAGGCCGGCGAGAAGATCGCCATCATCGGCGCCAACGGCGCCGGCAAGACCACGCTGCTGCGCTGCCTGGCCGGCGACGTCACGGGCCTGAAGCCCGACGCCGGCTTGACCAAGTGGGCCGAGCATGCGAACGTGGGTTACATGCCGCAGGACCCGACCGAGGATTTCGCTTCCGACAAGACCCTGACCGACTGGATCGATCAGTGGACCAAGGAAGGCGACGACGACCAGGCGGTGCGCTCGATCCTGGGTCGGCTGCTGTTCGGCGGCGACGATGTCAAGAAATCGGTGAAGGTGCTGTCGGGCGGTGAAAAAGGCCGGATGATGTACGGCAAATTGATGCTGGGCCGGCACAACGTCATGCTGCTTGACGAGCCGACCAACCACATGGACATGGAGTCGATCGAGTCACTGAACATCGCGTTGGAAAAATACGCCGGCACGCTGATCTTCGTATCCCACGACCGGGAATTCGTCTCCTCGCTGGCGACCCGGGTGCTGGAAGTCAAGGAAGACAGGATTGTCGATTTTCAGGGAACGTACGAGGATTACCTGAGCAGCCAGGGCATCGATTGAAGTAATCAGCCGGACTGTCCGGCCTGGCCGACCGGCGAAGCCCTTCCTAGAGCAGTTAGCGGAATGGTGTATGTGTGCTGCGTGTCGGTTCGGGTATCAGTGCAAGGCGCGGTGAGTGCGGTGTGGCGGGCCACACAAACGAGCCGCAACGCCGCAATGATGCTTGAAGCGGCATTCAGAGCACGTATACCATTTTGCTAACTGCTCTAGTCGCCCAGACTGAGCAACTGATCGAGGCGGTCGCGCAGGCTGCGGTGCATTTCTGGCCCCTTGGCTTTCAGGATGGCTTCCAGGTAGGCCGGACGGAGCAGGCGGAAATCGGCGATCGTCGCGGCGCGCTCGACCTTCAGCTGCATCGTAAAACCCCGCAGGCCGATCACGCTGCGGATCGTTTCATTGAAAAAATTGTAAAGCGCCTGGAACTGGGTTTCGCCCTCGCGCAGGATGCCGGCATTGGCGGCATTGATATCGGACTGGCTGGCCGTGCCCGGGCGCGTTGCGGCTTGGTCGCCACTCGCGGCCGGGGACGAAGCATCGGGCGGCGCTGGCGCTGTGGCAGCATGTGCGGTGGCCGGTGCGGTGGCCGGTGAAACAGCCGGGGCGGCGGGGACACTGGACGCAGTCGCGTCAAGGGCGGGCGCCGGGATGGGGGCCTGAGTGGCAGTCGAAATGGCGACCGGATCTGCGAAGGGACCTGAAGCTGGTTTCGAGTCCGCATTTGTAATGGGCAGCGCAGCAGGCATCGAGGCAGAATTTGCAGCCGCAACGTGCGCCATCGGCGCCTCATCCTTCGCGGGCGCGCCGCCGGCGACTTGAATGAATCCCCCTTCCAGCAGCTCGACCAGACTTTTTTCATCCAGGCCCAGGCCAGCGACCTTGACCATCAACTCGACCGTGTCGCGTTTTCCATCGACCAGCAGGAGCAGCGTACGCAGGCGCGGCGGCAAATGCTTCGCGCGGGTGGCGATCTCGTCTCGGCCGGTCTCGGTCTTGTCAAAAATAGTCGTTGTCATCAGCAGCGGTTGTTTCAGCGAAGCGGGGCGATTCGAAGGTATCGGCTAAAATAAAGAGGCTCCGTGCCACCGATGGACAAAGGTGGAACCGGCACCTCAACAAGGTACGTCAGTTATTTGCCATCTGCAACTTTTTTGCTTGTGGAACAGATATTGGAAAGATGACTTTCCGCCATCTATTTGAGGTATTTCTGCAGTGCTCCATTCCCATGGAGGGGCGCACGGCGGATCCCGGACAGATAGCGCTGGCGTTGTCGTAATGCCTCATTCAACAAAGTGACCCCATGCAGACTCTCGCCATCAAGACCGTCGAATTCGAACGCCCGCAAGGCGATGCCGGCGGTAGCTGTACCGCCAACGCCTGGGCGCGGGTGCCGGCCACGCCGACGCCGGCCGAAAAGCTGGCCTTGAAACAGCGCATCCGCACCCTGCTGGCCGAAAAGCAGGCGGTGCTGGTCGCGCACTACTATGTCGATGCCGACATCCAGGATCTGGCCGAGGAAACCGGCGGCTGCGTGTCCGATTCGCTGGAGATGGCGCGCTTCGGACGCGATCATCCGGCCAGGACGCTGGTGGTGGCAGGCGTGCGGTTCATGGGCGAGACAGCCAAGATCCTCAGTCCCGACAAGCGCGTGCTGATGCACCTGGACGCGACCTGCTCGCTCGACCTGGGTTGTCCGGCCGACGAATTCTCCGCATTCTGCGACGCCCATCCGGATCGCACCGTGGTCGTCTATGCCAACACCAGCGCTGCCGTCAAGGCGCGCGCCGACTGGATGGTGACGTCCTCCATTGGCCTCGATATCGTCGCCCACCTGCATGCCCAGGGCAAGAAGATCCTCTGGGCGCCCGACAAGCACCTGGGTGGCTACATCCAGAAAAAGACGGGCGCCGACATGCTGCTGTGGCAGGGCTCCTGCCTGGTGCACGACGAATTCAAGGGCGTCGAGCTGGCGCTGATGAAGCAGGAACATCCGCTGGCAAAGGTCCTGGTCCATCCCGAGTCGCCGGAAGCAGTCGTCGCGCTGGCCGACGTGGTCGGTTCGACCTCGCAGCTGATCGCCGCGGCCCAGACGCTCGATACCCCCGAATTCATCGTCGCCACGGACAACGGCATCCTGCACAAGATGAAGCTGGCCGCGCCGGGCAAGATCTTCATCGATGCGCCGACCGCCGGCAACAGCGCGACCTGCAAGAGCTGCGCGCACTGCCCGTGGATGGCAATGAACGGTTTGCAGAACCTGGCCGATACGCTGGAATCTGGACGCAACGAAGTGCACGTCGATCCCGCCATCGGCCGCAAGGCGTTTACCTGCATCGATCGCATGCTCGATTTCGCCGCGCACAAGAAAGCCAATGTACGGCCGGCGGCCGACCTGGGACAGGAAGGCGCGCTGTTTTCCGGCGTCGGGCCGGCATGAGCGGCGCCGCAGCACTGCCC
>JAYUWF010000057.1:0-7270 GCA_043753685.1 Herminiimonas sp. | reverse complement strand
GCCGCCTTGGCTTGCGTGATCAGCTTGTGGTCCAGCGCCCGCTCCAGGCCGTGATCCTGCTCCTCGCACTGGAAGGCCAAGGGCCTGGACTTCAGCCGCGTCTTCCATCAACCGGACATGCCGGCCGACGAGCCGCGCTTCCAGGTCGAGGAGCAGGATCACGGCCTGGAGCGGGCGCTGGACCACAAGCTGATCACGCAAGCCAAGGCGGCGCTGGAAAAAGGCGAGCGCGTTTCCTTCATTTCGCCAGTCAAGAACGTCAACCGTACCGTCGGAACCATGCTCTCGGGTGAAGTCGCGCGCCGCTACGGTCACGTCGGCCTGCCGGACGACACGATCCACATCCAGCTGCAGGGCACCGCCGGACAATCGGCCGGCGCGTTCCTGGCGCACGGCATCACGCTCGACCTCGTCGGCGAAGGCAACGATTACGTCGGCAAGGGTTTGTCGGGTGGGCGCATCATCGTGCGGCCGAACACCGAGTTCCGCGGCTGGGCGGTCGACAACATCATCGTCGGCAATACGGTGCTCTACGGCGCCATCAGCGGCGAGGCATTTTTCAACGGCGTTGCCGGCGAGCGTTTCGCGGTCCGCAATTCGGGCGCCGTGGCCGTCGTCGAAGGTACCGGCGACCATGGTTGCGAATACATGACCGGTGGCACCGTGGTGGTGCTGGGCGAGACCGGCCGCAATTTTGCTGCCGGCATGTCGGGCGGCGTAGCGTATGTCTACGATCCGGAAGGCGATTTCGCCGGCAAGTGCAACATGGCGATGGTGGCGTTGGAGCGGGTCACCAGCAGCGCCGAGCAAGAGAAAAGCGGTCAGCGTGCTTTCTGGCACAGCCAGCTGCGCGGCGGCGTCAGCCAGACCGACGAAGCGATCCTGAAGGGCTTGATCGAGCGTCACTTCAAGCATACGGGCAGCACCCGTGCGCGCTTCCTGCTCGACGATTGGGCCACCGGACGGGCCAAGTTCGTCAAGGTCTTCCCGACCGAGTACAAGCGGGCGTTGGGCGAATTAAATGCGACCACACCGGCCAGCGAACCGGTCCTGGTTTGAGTTTCCCGGCCTGACCATTGCGCACACAAAAAAAATCGAAAGAAAATCATGGGAAAAATTACCGGCTTCATGGAATTCCAGCGCCTGAAAGAGGCGAGTGAGGCGCCGCAGTCGCGCACCAAGCATTACAAGGAATTCCTGCTGCATCTGTCGGATGCCGACGCCAAGATCCAGGGTGCTCGCTGCATGGATTGCGGTATTCCGTTCTGCAATACCGGCTGCCCGGTGAATAACATCATTCCCGACTGGAATGACCTGGTCTACAACGGCGACTACAAGCAGGCGCTCGACAACCTCCATTCGACCAATAATTTCCCCGAGTTCACCGGCCGCATCTGTCCGGCGCCGTGCGAAAGCGCCTGCACCCTCGGCATCAACAGCGACCCGGTCGGCATCAAGTCGATCGAACACTTCATCATCGACAAGGGTTGGGAGAACGGTTGGGTGGTGCCACAACCGCCGAAGCACAAGACCGGCAAGAAAGTCGCCGTGGTCGGTTCGGGTCCGGCCGGCATGGCCGCTGCCCAGCAATTGGCACGCGTGGGCCATGACGTGACGGTATTCGAGAAGAGCGATCGCGTCGGCGGCCTGCTGCGCTATGGCATTCCTGATTTCAAGATGGAAAAGACCCATATCGACCGCCGCGTCGAGCAGATGGAAGCTGAAGGCGTCGTTTTCCGTACCAGCGTCCTGGTCGGCAAGGATTTTCCAGCGAACGTCAACAACTGGGCCAAGGAAACGATTTTTCCTGAACAGCTGAACAAGGACTTCGATGCCGTCGTCATCGCCGGCGGCGCTGAAAATCCGCGCGACCTGCCGGTGCCGGGACGGGATCTGAAGGGCGTGCATTTCGCGATGGACTTCCTGCCGCTGCAAAACAAGGTCGATGCCGGCGACAAGGTCAAGGATCAGATCATGGCCACCGGAAAACACGTGGTCGTCATCGGCGGTGGTGACACGGGTTCGGACTGCGTCGGTACCTCGAACCGTCACGGCGCTGCTTCGGTGGCCCAGTTCGAATTGATGCCACAACCGCCGGAAACCGAAAACAAGCCGCTGGTGTGGCCGTACTGGCCGACCAAGCTGCGCACCTCCTCGTCGCATGAAGAAGGCTGCGAGCGCGATTGGGCGGTTGCCACCAAGCGCCTGGAAGGCAAGGGCGGCAAGGTCGACAAACTGATCGGCGCCCGGGTCGAATGGAAAGACGGCAAGATGCAGGAAGTGCCGAATTCCGAATTCGAAATGAAGGCTGACCTGGTCTTGCTGGCCATGGGCTTTGTCTCGCCGGTGGCGCAGGTACTGGATGCCTTCGGTGTCGAAAAGGATGCACGCGGCAATGCACGCGCCACGACCGATGGCGACGGCTGCTACAAGACTTCGGTCGACAAGGTGTTCGTCGCCGGTGACATGCGTCGTGGCCAGTCCCTGGTGGTCTGGGCGATTCGGGAAGGGCGGCAATGCGCCAGGGCTGTCGATGAATTCCTGACGGGTTCGTCGGTTTTGCCGCGCTGAGCGTTCGGCGCGCGAACATGGCGCGTTCAGGCACGTTGCAGGCAAGTTTCGGTCGGTTTCAAGCAGCCTGCGGCGTCATTTGTCGTTTTGTTGGCACGCTTGTGCGCGCCAGCGCGCTTCCGGCCGCCGGGGCGCGGGCAGACATTGCGTGATCTGCACTACAATCACGCCTTTATGCCCGCAAAGCGCCCAGTGCCCCCAGTCGCCCCACTTCCCAATCTCGTCGAGATCCGCAACCTGCATTTCAGCTATGGACCGCGTCCGATCCTCGCCGGGATCGACATGGATTTTCCACGCGGGAAAATCGTCGCGGTCATGGGTGGTTCGGGCTCTGGCAAGACCACGATTCTGCGGTTGATCGGCGGCCAGTTGCGCGCTGCCACCGGTGGTGTGGTGATCAACGGTGAAGCAGTCGATTCGCACGACACCAAGACACTATACGCGCAGCGCCGCAAGATGGGCATGCTGTTCCAGCACGGCGCCTTGTTTACCGATCTGTCGGTTTTCGAAAACGTCGCCTTTCCATTGCGCGAGCATGCCGCCCTGCCGGAAGCGCTGCTGCGCGACCTGGTGCTGATGAAGCTGCATGCGGTCGGCCTGCGCAATGCGGCGCAACTGATGCCTGCCGAAATTTCGGGCGGCATGGCGCGCCGGGTTGCGCTGGCACGTGCCATCGCGCTCGATCCGCAACTGATCATGTACGACGAGCCGTTCGCCGGCCTCGACCCGATTTCGATGGGTGTGACCGCGACCCTGATCCGCAGCCTGAACGATGTCCTGGGCTCGACCTCGATTTTGGTCTCGCATGACGTCAACGAATCGTTTTCGATCGCCGATTATGTCTATTTTCTGTCGGCTGGCAAGATCGTGGCCCACGGCACACCGGTGGCGATGCGCGAATCGGCCGATCCCTACGTGCGCCAATTCGTGCATGCCGAGGCCGATGGTCCGGTGCCGTTTCATTATCCGGGTGCGTCGCTGGCCGAGGACCTGGGCCTGGCGGCCGGCAGCCAGAGCGGTGGGGCGCGCGGATGATCGATTTCCTGGAAATGATCGGCCGTACCGTGCGGGTCGCCATCGGCAGCATCGGTTATGCCACGCGCATGTTCTTTTCGATCCTGGGCGCATCGGGCGGATTGTGGCGCCGGTTGCGCCTGGTCACCGACCAGGTGCATTTCATCGGTAATTATTCACTGGTCATCATTGCGATTTCCGGTCTGTTCGTCGGCTTCGTGCTGGGTTTGCAGGGGTATTACACGCTCAACAAGTACGGCTCGGAGCAGGCCCTTGGTTTGCTGGTGGCGCTGTCGCTGACGCGCGAACTCGGTCCGGTGGTGACGGCATTGCTGTTCGCCGGCCGTGCCGGTACCTCGTTGACTGCGGAGATCGGCTTGATGAAAGCCGGCGAACAATTGTCGGCAATGGAAATGATGGCGGTCAATCCGATGCAGCGGATTATTGCGCCGCGCTTCTGGGCTGGCGTGATCGCCATGCCATTGCTGGCGGCGCTGTTCTCGGCACTCGGCGTCTTCGGCGGCTACCTGGTCGGTGTCAAGCTGATCGGGGTTGACGAAGGTGCATTCTGGTCGCAGATGCAGGGCGGCGTCGATGTCTGGCAAGACATCGCCAATGGCGTGATCAAGAGCGCGATTTTCGGTGTGGCGGTAACGTTCATCGCGCTGTACCAGGGGTTTGAAGCGCAGCCGACGCCGGAAGGCGTGGCGCGCGCAACCACCCGGACCGTGGTGTTCGCATCGCTGACAGTCCTGTTTCTGGACTTCTTGCTGACGGCGTTGATGTTTAAATAAGAAACTGTCGTTTGTGGTTGTTTGTGGTTGATTAGTTGCGCGCAGTAACGCACAGACAGGTAATTCTGGACTGTCTACATTAAAATGATGCTGCAAGTCAGCATCGCAATGCCGACACCGGGATCACGCCGTGTCGTGCCGGGAGCTACTTGTCATGCAACGTAAATCACTGGATGTGTGGGTCGGCCTGTTCGTGCTAATCGGCGCTGCGGCGCTGGTGTTCCTCGCTTTAAACGTCGGCAACATGAGTTCGCTGACCCTCGACAAGGGTTATTCGATCAGCATGAATTTCGACAATATCGGCGGTTTGAAGCCGCGGGCGCCGGTCAAGAGCGCCGGCGTGGTGGTCGGACGGGTTGCCAACATCGCGTTCAACGACAAGAATTTTCAAGCAGTCGTGACCTTGAACATTGAAAGCAACTACAAGTTTCCAAAAGATTCGTCCGCCAAGATCCTGACATCAGGCTTGTTGGGAGAGCAGTACATTGGTTTGGAAGCAGGCGGGGACACCAATAACCTGGTGGCCGGGGATAAGATAAAAATGACGCAATCCGCAGTGGTACTGGAAAACCTGATCAGTCAGTTCTTGTACAGCAAGGCCGCGGATAGTGGAAAGGATACGAGTAAATGAAACATACCTTGCGGATCGCAATCGTCGCGCTGGCCATCGCACTGAGCGGCTGCGCCACGACCAACAACTCACGGGATCCGCTGGAAGGATTCAACCGGACCATGTTCACCTTCAACGACAAGGTGGACCAGGTCGCGTTGAAACCAGCGGCGCAAGCCTACCGGGCCGTGCTGCCGAATTTCGTGCAGATCGGCATCGGTAATTTCTTCAGCAATCTGGGCGATGTCTGGACCGGCATTAACAATATTCTGCAGGGCAAGCTCAACGACGGCGTGTCGGATTTCGGCCGCTTCACGATCAATTCGACCTTCGGCATTCTTGGTCTGATCGACCTCAGTTCCGATGCCGGCATTCCGAAGCACAAGGAAGATTTCGGCCAGACACTGGGAAAATGGGGTGTCGGTTCGGGTCCCTATATCGTTCTGCCGTTGCTGGGCTCGTCGACGATTCGCGATACGGTTGCCTTGCCGCTCGATTTCAAGGGCGACCTGTGGAGCTATCAGCGTCCGGTCAACATCCGTAATGTCGGCACCGGGGTGCGCTTGCTGGACGCGCGGGCCTCGGTACTGGATGCATCGGACCTGATCGAAGGCGCGGCGCTGGACCGCTACGAATTCGTGCGTGATGCATTCCTGCAGCGCCGGGAAAGCAAGATCAACGATGGCGAGGGACCGCGCGTCAAGCCGGAGGACAGTACCGCTCCGGGTCGTAACAAGGATGCCGGTCCGACACTGGATGCGCCCGCGCCTGCGGCGCCAGCGAGTCCTGCGGGCAAGTCCAGCCTGCTCGAAGGCGCTGTGGCGCCCCTCGCAACTGGCGCAGTGGCGGTCGAGGCCACGGCGCAAGTTGAACCAGTTTCGGCTACTGTTGTCGAAAATGAATCGCTCGTGGCAGCAAGAATTGTCCCGGCGGCGCCTCCGAACTGACCAGCTAGGCACGGAAAGATTGCCGCACGGCAGTCTATTTCCGGGCACGGATCCGGGATTTTCGGCTTTCCTGTCATCCGTTCGGTGCAGTCACCAGTTAACGGTTCATACGGCGCACGGGTCTCGGCACCACGCGCCGCTTACTCATTTTAGGAATCCATGAAAACGATCAAGCAAATATTTTCCATTGTATTGACAACCGGCATGCTGGCATTTGCCAGCCACGCCGTGGCGCAGGAAGCGCCGGACGCGCTGGTCAAACGCATCAGCCAGGAAGTCCTGGACATCGCCAAGACCGACAAGGAAATCCAGGGCGGCAACCAGAAAAGGGTGCTCGACCTGGTCGAGACGAAGATCCTGCCGTACGTCGATTTCCAGCGCATGACCGCACTGGCAGCCGGCCGTTTCTGGCGCGAAGCCACGCCGGAACAGCAAAAGCTGCTCACCAATGAATTCCGCAGCCTGCTGGTCTACACTTACTCGGGCGCCATCGCCCAGGTGAAAGACCAGCGCGTCGACTTCAAGCCGCTGCGCATGGAGCCGGCCGATACCGAAGTCGAAGTACGCTCGCAAGTGGTGAGTTCGCGCGGCGGTGAGCCGATCCAGCTGAACTACCGTCTGGAAAAGCTGCCTGCCGGCTGGAAGATCTATGACGTCAATGTCCTGGGCGCCTGGTTGGTGGAAACCTACAAAGGCAACTTTGCCGCGGAAATCGGCAAGAACGGTTTCGACGGCCTGATCAAGACCCTGGCCGAGAAAAACAAATCGCTCGGCGAGCGTGCCGTCAAACCCGTCAAGTCCTGATCGATGTCGTTCCAGCCTGCAGCAGCGTTGACGATCGATACGGCCCCTGTCGCCATGGCGGCGGGGCTGCTGGCAATCGAAGGCGGTGAACAGGTCTTCGATTTCAGCGGCGTGACCGCAATCGACTCGGCCGCTGTCGCGGTCCTGTTGGCCTGGCAGCGCGCGGCCAGTGCCCGTTCCCTGACGATGTCCTTCATCAACGTGCCGCCCACGCTGCAAAGCCTGGCCGGCCTGTACGGCGTTGCCGACCTGTTGCCCGGTACGGTCGATGTCAGCCGGTTCGTCGCCCCTGCCGGCGACGACGGCAGCGTCGGCGACCGCCGCGCTGCAGGTCCCGACGCTCAACGCGCACGCTCCGACCTGCCGCACCACTGACGCTGTCATCAGCTGCCGTCCGCTGCCGCGGAAGGCGCGGCATGGAAGTGCCGGCAGCATGGGTCCTTCCTGCACCGCGACAGCCGTTTCCCCGCTTTTCTTTCCACGGCTTCAACAAACGAAATCCCCTATAATCGAGGGTTTCCCAGGCGACT
>JAYUWF010000056.1:0-7301 GCA_043753685.1 Herminiimonas sp. | reverse complement strand
CAGGATGGTCTTGCCGCTCAGGCTGCCGATCTGCTGCACCAGAAGCTGCAGCGCGTGAAAAGCCGTCAGCACCGGTATGCCGAGACAGGCGCCGGCAGCAAAATCGGTATTGTCCGGTAACGCCACCGCCTGTGCGGAGGGCAGCGCAATCAGGCTGGCCGCAGTGCCGTACGCGCGCTTCCACTGACCGTTCCAGAGCCAGACGCGCTGGCCGATGCGCGTTTGCGGCACCCCGGCGCCAACGGCATCGATGATGCCGGCGCCATCGCTGTGCGGGATGATGCGCGGCGCGCTCAGCGGGCGGGCCTGGCGCGACTTGACGTCCGATGGATTGACGCCGCTGGCCATGATCTTTACCCGCACCTCGCCGGCGGCCGGAATCGGGTCGGGCATTTCCCCGGTGCGCAATACGTCACGGGCGGCGCCATTCTTTTCATACCATGCTGCATGCATTTAAATTTCCTTTTTGTTACTTCATTGAGGGTTTGGTGCGTGGGTCGAGCAGACCGGCATGACGCGCATATTTCGCAAATCGTCGTCCCGGTATATCCTTGGCGCCTACATTGCGCATGATCCACCATTCAAGAGATTCTCGTGAAAAAATCCATCTTGTCCGCCCGGGCCGCCGCCGGCCTGCTATTGGCGGCTTCCCTATCCGTTTCTTTGACCGCTTCGTTGACCAGTTCGCCTGCACAGGCGCAGACCACCAGCGAATCCATCGCCAAGTATCGTGAAATGCTGGCCGACAGTAATCCAGCCGAACTGTGGGAAGCGCGCGGCGAAGCGCTCTGGAATGAAAAGCGGGGACCGAGGCAGGTGTCGCTGGCGGCATGCGACCTCGGCCGCGGACCCGGCGTGGTCAAGGGCGCCTACGTCGGTTTGCCGAAATATTTTTCCGATACCGACAAGGTGCAGGATGTCGAGCAGCGGCTGGTAACCTGCATGACGACCCTGCAGGGATTGTCGCTGGAGGAAGCGACCCGCCAGCCGTTCGGCGCCGGCACGGCGAAGAAATCGACCATGGATGCGCTGGTGGCCTGGATCGCGTCCGAATCGCGCGGCATGAAGATCGCACCCGGCAGCAAGCATCCGAAGGAAATCCAGGCCTACAAGGTCGGGCAGACGATCTTCAATTACCGTGGCGGACCGTACGACTTTGCCTGCGCGACCTGCCATTCGGCGCCGCAGCAGCGGATCCGCCTGCAGGACCTGCCGGACCTGACCGACAAGGTCGAAGCGCAAAAAAGTTATGCCAGCTGGCCCGCCTATCGCGTCAGCCAGGGCGAAGTGCGCACCATGCAGCATCGCCTGAACGATTGCTTCCGCCAGCAGCGGTTTCCGGAACCGGGCTATGCATCGGACGCGATCACGGCGCTGACGATGTACCTGGCGCAGCAGGCACAGGGCGGTGAATTCAACGCACCCGCCATGAAACGTTAATCGACCGGATCTCGCCATGAAAAAAATCACCCTGTTGGCGCTCGCCTTGACGAGCGCCACGATCCTTGGCTGCGCCGTCGTGGCCACCGATGCGGCGTCGAACGGCGGCGCCGATTACCGCGCCCAGGCCATCGCCCTGATGAAAAGCTCTTTCCATGACAAGGACCAGGCCACCATGGACCGCCTCGATCAGGACGAAGTGCAGCGCGTGTGCGATCGCCAGCCGGATACACCGCAGCGCATGCAGGAACGCGCCGCCCTGGAAAAGGCCGAACTGGCAGCGGTGAAGTTTCCGGCCGATGGAAAATTTCTGGGGAGTTTCGTCGAAGGTGAAAAAATTGCCCAGACCGGCGTCGGCCTGCAGTGGACCGACAAGGCAGGTTCGGTCGCCGGCGGAAATTGCTACGCCTGCCACCAGCTGACCAAGGCCGAAGTCTCGTATGGCAACCTGGGACCGTCGCTCTACAACTACGGCAAGCTGCGCGGCGACAGCGACGCCATCGTGCGCTACACGTGGACGCGTCTCTACAACGCCAAGGCCTACAACGCCTGTTCCAACATGCCGCGCTTCGGTCACAAGGGCATCCTGACCGAGCAGCAGTTGAAGGACGTGATGGCGCTGCTGCTGGACCCGAAGTCGCCCGTGAATCAGTAGCCTGCTCACTGAGCTACTCGAGGTGGCGGATTCGTTCGGCCGTGCGCCGCACCTGGTGGGCGAGAATCCGCTGAGGCATTTCAGGATCCTGCCAGGCACACCGGCTGCCGAAGCTGGTCGGCGCGGAGCGCAACCGGGGCATCGCCTGAGCCGTCGGCTTCCGCGACTGCGTGCCCGATCGATCAGTGCAGCGACGGCGTGATGCGCCCTTCGATCGAATCGTCGAGCGTCTTGCCCAACGCTGCGCCGATCATCATCTTGACGCCCGCGACGGCGTTACCCTGCTTGTTGTCCCAATAATATCCATCCAGCGGCGCGACCTTGATGACGGTGATGCGCGGATCGTCCTCGCCTTCGGTGAACCAGGTCTTCAAAATCGGCTTCCAGAGCTCACCGGCTGCGCCGAAAACATCTGCACCAACAGGCCAAAGGTATCGGCGGCGGCGCGACAGGCGGCATCGACATCGTTTTCGGTCAGCAGCACTTCGTCGGCACAGCGCATCCACTGCATCCAGCCGAGGCCGTCGCCACTCTCGGCATTGAAGAATGCAGCGCCGTGCGCCGCGTCCAGTCCCAGCGTGCGCTCGAGATGTCTGGAAATTACTTTGCCGCCAAGAGAAGCGCCGCGCAAGACGTAACAGGCGCCGATGAAACCGGACAAGGTGGTCGGTGTTCCTGCCCAGACTCCGGCGGCGGTTCCGCACCGATCGGCTCGCGCGGATCGGGTGGCAGGATCAGCGACCAGCATCGCATCGAGATAGTGCAGGTCGGTGAAGGTTAGGTGCGCTCGGGGAATCGGCAGCAGCTGCGGTACTGTCCGGGCGAAGGGCGTGGCAAACAATGCCGGCTCCAGGATCTGCCAGCCAGCGGCCCAGACACCGAGAATTGCGGCGTAGCCCGCCACCGTCAAGTCCGGCGCCAGCAATGCCCGCGCTACCGCCGTCGCTTCAAGGGACTGGTGCAGCGCCTGTGTATGGGCGCGCAAAATTTGCAGGGGGCTGCTCACGCTGATGCCTTTACTTCCAATGGATACGACAGCCTCGGCATCCGCCGTAATTACTATTTTAAAATTAGCACGAAGCTCTTCGACAGCGCAAGCCGGAACGCGCCGACGCAATTTCTATTTTTGGCAAAAACGCGCGGTATGCTCTGGGTTGGTAGTCTTGGTTTTCAACGAAAGCTAAACAGATGACGGCTTCACGACAAGCGCTCTCGCGCACCTTCAAGGAATTCATCCATTCGGGCAAGGCAGGCGGCATCCTCCTGATTCTCTGCACTCTGGTCTCACTGCTGTTGGCGAATTCGCCCGTGGGCGGCGCCTATCTTGGTCTGTGGCAGGTCAGCCTGGCCGGACTGAGCATCTCGCACTGGATCAACGATGGGTTGATGGCGATCTTTTTCCTGCTGATCGGCCTCGAGCTGGAACGCGAGTTATACAACGGTGAATTGTCCAGCCTGAAAAATGCGCTGCTGCCGATCGTTGCCGCGATCGGTGGTATCTGCGTGCCTGCCCTGCTCCACGCCAGCCTGAACTGGGGCACGCCGACGCAGGCCGGCATCGGCATACCGATGGCCACCGATATTGCCTTCGCCCTGGGTGTGCTGGCATTGCTCGGCAATCGGGTGCCAGCTTCGCTGAAGGTATTCCTGGCAGCGCTGGCGGTCATGGACGACCTGGGCGCCATCATCGTGATCGCCGTGTTTTATACCGCCAAGCTGTCCCTCCCCTACCTGTTCGGTGCACTGGCCGTCTTCGGCCTTCTGCTGTACATGAACCGACGCCTTCGGGTGACGGCCCTGGCGCCCTACCTGGCAGGCGGCGCGCTGATGTGGGTGCTAATGCTCAACTCGGGTGTCCATGCGACGATTGCCGGTGTGCTGCTGGCGTTCGCGATTCCGTTTTCGGCGCAACAGGACGACGAAAAATCGCCGTCGCACCGGCTCGAGCATCGTCTGCACCAACCGGTCGCGTTCGTCATCTTGCCACTGTTCGCCTTCGCCAATACCGGCATCGTCATCGGATCGGGCTGGCTCATGGAACTTGCGTCGAGCAACAGCCTGGGCATCATGGCAGGGCTGGTTCTCGGAAAGCCGCTCGGCATCACGCTGTCCTGTTTGGTGGCGGTGACGATCGGCGTCTGCAGGCTACCGGGCGAACTGCGCTGGCGCCATCTGGTCGGCGCCGGTCTGCTGGGTGGCATCGGCTTCACCATGTCGATCTTCATCACGAATCTGGCGTTTGCGGGACAGGCGAATCTGATCGATGCATCCAAGATCGCCATTTTCCTGGCGTCGCTGGCGGCAGGCGTGCTCGGATTCGCCTGGTTGAGAAGCGTCGGCAAATCACCCGACTCGGCTCGCACGCCTTCGGACTGACATGACGATTCCTGGTGCGCGCCCACGGCTAGAACAGATGGCATTCCACGGAATCTGGATCCGGATCCGACCCCTGGCCAGTGACGTCGAGCTGCATCTGAAGGGCAGTCGCAGCAGCAGCAACAGCAACAGCAACAGCGAGAGGGTACACGACGCGTTGCAGGGCAGAACCAGCTAGCCGCAGCGTCCGGACCAGACGCCGGCGAAGAACGGGAAAAACTCTGTTCTAAAAAAAAGACCCTGATGCCTGCAATCGCATCAAGGTCTTTCCGGGTATGCCTGGCTGCTGCTCAGGCGAAGTCAAACTTACTTGCGCAGTTTAACCTTCTCTGCCTGCAGGATGCCGGCCTTCAGTGTTCCTTCGACCCGCACCCGCTTGCCATCCAGCGTCTCCGCAGTGACATCGACGAATGTCGTCGCCGAACCATACTGGACCGTTGCAATCTCGGACGTCGTCGTCAGCTTGAACTGCTTTGCCGCCAGGTTGATCGTTCCAGCGACACCTTCCCGCTCAATGGTCGTCACGCCCTCTTCGGGCTTCTCGCATTTGACGGCCGTGATGGTCACCTGCCCCGATGCCGACAGGCTGCCTTTGATGCTGACCTGCAGATCGTTGGCCAGCTTCGCGTTGGCGCCGCATGACAGATCGATGATGGCGCCGGTTGCATTGACCGGTACACCACGAACGGTGAAATCGGCGGCCGACTTGAAATTGGCGATCGTGCCATGCAACTCGACTTCATTGCCACGATCCTGGTCGACACCACGAATGACGATGGTTGCGGCTTTCAGCGTACTGCTGGTGTTGTAGGTACCTTTGACCACGACGTACACGCCTGCCTTCAGGTCCGCCAGACCGCGACCGCTTTGATTGAACGAAGCGCTGGAGAAATCCACCTTCACGCCATTGATCGTCATGGTCTTGGCTGCCGCGTCGAATGCCGAAACGACGCCGCCAAGTTCGGCTTCCTTGGCCTGGCTTTCGCCCTTGCGGTCACGCGCCTTGACGACCAGCGCCTTGATTGCCGCGCCATCCTTGACAGTGCCTGCGGCGAGCGCCACCCGAACTTCGGTGCCATTCGTCAAGATCAGGCCGGCTGGCTGCAACTTGGCGTCGCTATAGTCGATCACCAGGTTGCCGAGCTTGAAGGTGCGTGCCGTTGGTGCCAGATCGGCGACCAGGCCGTGGACTCGGTCGAAATTCTCAGCCAAGCGTGGCTCGATCCGCGTCGCCTGCAGCGTGACCTTGCCGGCCGCATCGGTTCTCAGCAGCGCATGGACTTCGACGTTGTCGGCGACCTTGATGTCGGCCAGCTTGGTGTACGGTGCGTCGAACACGGTGACCGGGCCGAGCGTGGCGTCGGCATTGACTGTCACGATCTGGTTGACCACAACCAGCGTGCCGGCTGCCGCATTCACGGCGGTGACTGCGCCTTCGACTTCTGATTCGACCCGCACCCGGCTCGCCACCAGATTGCCGTCATGCTCGATCTCGACATGCTGGCCGAGCTTGAGTTCGACCGGACGGATGCTACCGTCTTCCAGTTCGCGGCCTGCGGCAACAGAGCGATTGTCGATGCGTTTGCCGTCGACGAATACCGATCCGAAGCCGGTCACCGTGCCGGCGACGCTGGCTTGACCCGATACGGCCGGTGGGGGACTCGCCGCCGCGGGCGTCGTAGCAGTGCCGCTGCTGCCGCCACCGCCGCATGCGGACAGGATCACGGCAGCGCACGCTGCAGCCATCAGGGTTTTTGGGAAAGTCGATCGATTCATGGAAACTCCAGTTCAATAAAAATGCGCGAGTTGGCAGGATTGCGGACCGATAGTACCTGCTCAATCTCTGCCGAGTAGCTAAGAATCGTTACAAAATGCTACTTTTGGTTTTACTTGAAATTTAGCTTTCGTCACGATGCAGCAAAGATGTGGGAATCGATATTGATTTCTGGAAATTAAAAGTTCGGCGGGTAGACGAACTGTTCCCGCAACTTTGCTCTAGCAGAAGTGCAGTCAAAATACGGGCGGCCGATCCGGCAGTCCGCCGTCCTTTCGGTCCCGTACAATTCCAGGATCAAAGTCGACCCGGCAAAACTGTTCGTGAAATTCCGGGAAAGCCCGCGCAAATCTGTTGAAGATCGAAATCGACGACCTGTCGCACCCCGCCGTCCATTTGCGATCCGGTTGAGGGCCCCAAACGGCTCACCGGCCGCGAGCGCAAGCGCAGCGGCCGTAATCAGGGAGTCCATCGAAATCGGTGCAAAGCGGTCGTACGCATCAATTTCCCGCGTGTCATAGGCTGCGAAACGGTATACCAGGACTTCGGGCGTATCAATTACAAACTCAATTACAACCGTTTGCCGACCTTGCCTCCCTGAGCACTAGCGTCATCAAGCCGCGGCTACGCAATTTCGATGCAGCTTGCCTGGCTCAAGCGCTGCGGGTCAATCTTCATCCACACACAAAGCCCAAAAAGAGACGCACGAAGCCGCTACAGCGGTCACTCGCAGTCTCAGCGCCGCGCTCGATCAACACGACTTGAACCGGTCGCTCAACCGGACAACGCTATCGTAAAGCCATTGACTTTCCCATTCAATCGATGGCCCACCACTGCGCCGGTGGTCGTGATCTTCAGGCACTCGATCGATTTGTCGGGGCTCGTCTTGTTCGAAGCCTGATTGGTAACGCACCAGAATGCGGTCGTTGACGAACCGGGATCCGCTTCCAGAGTCCAGGTTTCCGTCGATTGTCCGACCGGCGTTTTTTTGGTGCTGTCGACATAACCCGTTACGGTTCCAAGCGATCCGGAATCGCCCACTTTTATGTTGACAGG
>JAYUWF010000055.1:0-7346 GCA_043753685.1 Herminiimonas sp. | reverse complement strand
TTACTGCCGGGCGGACATTGGTCATTTATCGGCTGATGCTGGAAGCGAATCTGCTGATCTATGCGCAGGACCAGGCGCAATTCGGCATGGATTCAGATACCGGTGGCATCGTGCTACTGGTGCGCATCGGTCTGACGCCGGACGTCAGTGCCGAATGGCTGGCCAACCTGATGATCGATTACGCCGAGCACGGTCGGTACTGGCGCGACCAGATCGTCCAATCGACCGACGAAATGTTCGAGGGCATCAGCAACGGTGACTATACCTGGCTGCGTGCCTGATGCCGCGTCACTTTTCCGAGGGCCGCTTCGGCTTCTTCTGATTCCTAAAGCAGAATTCGAAAGGGTGTATTCGGGATGTGGCTCGAAGCGGTGCATAGCACGGATATGCCATTAAGAAAGATGCTATAGAGCAATTGACGCGGCCGACGCTGTAGGACCGAGGACAGCCGTGGATTTCCAAATTGAACAGGTTGAATCACGATAGAATGCGGCGATCGTTCGATGCGGTAGCGAGTGCTGCCGCGGGACTGTCGTTCTTCAGCCAGGGAATCCGCATGCTTGGATTTGACGTTCGTGTTGCCCGCATCGTCTGGACCGTCTTTATCGTCTCGTTGCTGCTGTTTCTCTTGTATGCAGCGCGCAGTACGCTGCTGGTGGTGGTGTTTGCAATTTTCTTCAGTTATCTGGTGTACCCGTTGGTCCAGTTGGTCGAGCGGCGACGTCCGGCGCGCTTGCCGCGTACGGCGTCGATCGCGCTGGTGTTCGTGGTCGTGATCACGGTGTTGTTCGTGGCTGGCGGCATGTTCGGCTCGCGCATGGTCGATGAGGCCACCCGGCTGAGTCAGAAACTGCCGGATTTGCTCAACACCACGAACAATGCGACGCAATTTCCCCTGCCAAAAATTCTGGAGCCGGCGCGCGAGCGTTTGCTGGGGCTGGTACGCGCCCAGCTGCAAAGCGGCACCAACGATGCGCTGCCGTGGGCACAACGGGTTGGCCTGGGCGTCATGCATGCCGCAAGTAACCTGATTTATGTGGTGCTGATCCCTGTGTTGAGCTTTTTGCTGATCAAGGAAGCGCCCGGCATCCGCATCAATGTCCTGTCCTGGATGCCGGAACCGAACCGCACCTTGTGGGCAGCCATCACCGAAGACCTGGACGTTCTGTTGTCCGGCTATGTGCGTGCGTTGCTGTTGCTGTCCTTGGCAACGCTGGTCTGCTACAGCATTGCCTTCGGGCTGCTGGGTGTGCCTTATGCTCTGCTGCTGGCAGGCATTGCAGCATTGTTGGAGTTCATTCCATTCGTCGGGCCATTGGCGGCGGTGGTGCTGGCAGTCGTGGTGGCTGGATTCAGTGGCTATGAACACTTGCTGCTGCTGATCGGCTTCATATTGCTGTATCGATTGTTCCAGGATTACGTACTCAATCCATACCTGATGAGCGAGGGAGTGGAAGTGTCGCCCTTGCTGGTGATTGTCGGCTTGCTGGTCGGTGAGGAGCTGGGTGGCGTGGCCGGCATTTTTCTGTCGGTGCCGGTGATGGCCGCGATAAAAATCATTCTGGTGCGAGCCAGGGCCTCCGCCAAGGCTCAACTGCCGTCAGCCATTGCCAGCGGCGTCGGCCTGGCGGGGGTGTTGCGTGCCCAGGAACGAGGCCAGGAAGAGACGCGTCACCACGACACCTAAAGCGGCCTGAAGACATTGGCACCAAGGCATTTTATGCTCGCCAATTCCGCTCACCACGGTACGGCCCGGCGGATCAGTTGCCGGTCCCCTCTGTGCATCGGCACCAGCGCTCACCGTTGCGTTCAAAATGTTCGGACCCGGCCAACACGAAGCTGTTGGTGGAGACCTCCCACGCATAGCGCTCGGTAATGATCTTTGCCGAAGAAATCCGGATGACGTTGAACGAGTTTGCTTCACCGCGGCCCCGGGTCGAGGTGGCCGTCCCGGCCTGTACCACCAGCGCGGCATAGCCGTCGATCGGGTAACGCGCATCGGTGGTGCCCGCATGGCTGGCATGCAGGTGGCCGGCCAGCAGTAGGTCGGCGCCAGAACCGGCAAAACTTTGCAGCGCGGAATCGGCGCGGCCTACCAGGTCGGCTCGGCGATATTGGTCGGGCAGATCGAATGGATGGTGGGTGACGATGATTTTCACCAGCGAATGCGGGACGCCTGCGAACCGTGCGCTGACCTCTTCCATCTGTTGCGGGTTGATGCGGCCGTCCTTGATGGTCAGCGAGCGTGCCGTGTTGATGCCGGCCACGGCGATTTCATCGTCGAAAAAAAAGGGCTGCAGATCGTCCGTGATGTAACGAGAGTATTTCCGCAGCGGCCGCATAAAGCGGTCGAACAGGTTGTGCATCGGGATGTCGTGATTGCCGGGCACGACGATTCGCGCGACCGGCAACGACTCCAGAAACTCGCGTGCCGCAATGAACTCGCGCGAGCGGGCTCGCTGGGTGAGATCCCCCGACACCACCAGAAGATCGGGAGATAGGCGACGGATCTGCGCGGTCAGCGGTTTCAGCAGCGCCTGGTCGACGCGGCCGAAATGCAGGTCGGATAGGTGGACGAGGGTGCGCATGCGGGAGCGTTCAGGAACCGGTTGTCGACAGTTGCCCGGTGCCTGACACCATGGCGCTGGCGGTCGATGCGGGTACCAGAACGTTCAATGCGCGCGGGCGGATGCGATAGCGCAGCGGCGCTTGCATCCACGTCACTTCGCCGTCGGTTGCCACCGGAAGAAGCCGATGACGTGTTTCGACCGTGATGTCGCTTGCGAGAATCTCATCGAAATCACGCGCCTGGCGCAACCGTCCGAACAACGAACGCACGGCCAGTCGCAACAGGCCGAAGCGCGAGGTGCGTTGGGCGACATACAGGCTCAACCTGCCGCGGTTGAGTTCGGTGCGGGAGCCGAGGGTGAAGCCGCTCATGGAATATTCATTGTTGCCAATGAAAATGAACGGCGTCCGGCGAACATGGGGCTTGCCATCGACCTCCAGCCGCGCACTCAAGAACGGGTAGCGGCGCAGCGCAGTCACGGTGGCCCAGAAAAACGCGAGCCATTTGCCGCGTCCCAGCCGCCGTTGCTGTTGCTCGCGATCGCGCACGATGTTCGGATACAGACCCAGGCTGGAATTGTTCAGGAACGGCCTGCCGTTGACTTCACCGACATCGACCTGAATCACATGGCCGGCAACGATCGTAGCGATCGCTTCGTCGATGGAGGCCGGAATCTTCAAGTCCTTGGCGAAGTGGTTCAGCGTGCCCATCGGCAGCACGCCGAGGCGGCAATCGGTCCCGACGAGTGAGGACGCGACTGCATTGATGGTGCCATCGCCGCCACCTGCAACGACGGTCCGGGCGCCGCGCTCGACCGCGCTGCGTGCAGCGGCAAGTAACTCTTTCCCATTGGCCGCTTCGATGACCACGACTGCCAGACCAGCGCGGCGAAACTGTTCAATCAGTTGTGCCGCTGCAACAGCAGTTTTGCGGTTGCCGGCATTGGCATTGGTGATAACGGTGATCGGATCGAGCATAGGCAATATTGGAACACCGGCTGCCGGATCGCTGCGTGCGCCGGGCCGCATTTCAGATGATTTGCTGGGAAAGAGGCTATTCGTAAAAAATGCCTTGCAATTCGGAATACCAGCCATATAACATCCATGTGGATGGTTTATGGATGGCACCAAGGGGTTCTGGGTGATGCAACTGCAGGCGATTTGCACATGATGCCTCACTTTGCGCACCGAATGGAGCACCTCATGCTTCGTCCAAGCCGTACCCGATGCCGATTGTTCATTCTGATCAGATTCGATTCAGACGCCCTTTCACACTTGAGGATTGCACCATGAACATCGTCGATTCCCGTCCACGCCCGAGCGATACGGAAAAAATCACCATCAATCTCGGACCAGTCGACCTGGGGCAGATCGACCTGTTGGTCCAGGAGGGGTTTTATTCCAATCGCACCGACCTGATCCGAACGGCGATTCGCAACCAGCTCAATACCCACGCAGATGTAGTCCGGCAGACGGTCGCGCGGCGCCAGTTGGTTCTCGGTCTGCAGCATTTCTCACGCAGCGATCTGGAGGCGTTGCAGGCGGCCGGCC
Organism: Herminiimonas sp.; assembly: GCA_043753685.1. Classification (GTDB taxonomy): domain Bacteria; phylum Pseudomonadota; class Gammaproteobacteria; order Burkholderiales; family Burkholderiaceae_D; genus JANXSS01. The sequence goes on along the minus strand of JAYUWF010000055.1, from coordinate 3,227 downwards.
AGAGTCTGGAGATTCAGGTGCTCGGACTGGCCAGCATTGCTGCCGACGTCACGCCGGAACTGGCGCGCCAGACGATTCGCTCCATCAGCGTGCTCGGCGCGCTGCATGCCAGTACAGCGGTCAAGGCTGCACTGGCCGACCGTACCCACTAATCATTTCAAGGTAAAACCACATGACCGACCATCGAAACCTGCTCGACAAGATGCGCAACATGACCAAGGAGCTTCTCGCCAACGGACCGCAATCGGCAACCGCCGTCATTCAACGGGCATTGCAGGACGCCGGGCTGAAGACGTCATCCGGCGACCACGCCAGAGCGCCTGGCGCGCCGTCGGCGCAGGACGCACCCGCCATGCGCGACATCAACCCGCCGCCGGCTGGAAAGACCGGCGCCGAACGCGCCACGGCAGGGGCCGATGCGCCGGCCCACAGTTCCGCTGACAGTTTTGCTGACAGTGCGGCCGGCGACACATACGCCGGCTCGCCGTCCCGAGCGCAAGCCAGCGCGGGCAGTCCGATGGCGGGACTGGGCGGCCGTCTGAGCCAAGCCCTGGACGGCTTGAAGACAACCGGGTCTGCGGCCGGTCTCGGTGACTTCGTGCCGGACCTGCTGTCGCGACTCGGCGCCGGCGTGGGCGCGTCGAAAGTGCACGTGACCGGCGGCGTCGCGATTCCGCAAGGTGCGCAGTTCATTTCCGGAACCTATGCCAATGCGGCGGGAATGCGCCACTACAAGCTCTACCTGCCTGCCGGCCATGACGGACGACCGTTGCCGCTGGTGGTGATGTTGCATGGTTGTACCCAGGACCCGGACGATTTCGCGCGCGGCACCCAAATGAATGCCGCTGCGGAGCAGCATCGCTGCATGGTGCTTTATCCACAGCAGTCGGCCAGCGCGAACAGTTCGAAATGCTGGAACTGGTTCAGCGCCAACGATCAGCAGCGCGACAGCGGTGAACCTTCGATCCTGGCCGGCATGACCAGGGACGTCGCTGCACGATATCAGGCCGATCCACGGCAAATCTACATTGCTGGCCTTTCCGCGGGCGGCGCCATGGCGGCCATCATGGGAACCGTGTATCCGGATCTGTATGCCGGCGTCGGCGTGCATTCCGGGCTGCCGTACGGTGCCGCGACGGACCTTCCCTCGGCCCTTGCGGCCATGCGCGGCGGCATGGCGCACGGCGCTCAGGCGGTCCGGTCCGCGAAGGGTCTGCCGGCGTTCAAGGGGATTCCGATCATCGTTTTTCATGGCGATGCCGACCACACCGTCAACGTGCGCAATGGCGATCAGGTGATGGCCAATACTGCCCCGGCCGGGCCGGACACATCGCGTCAGATCCGCTCCGAAGGACGGGTGGTCGGCGGTCACGCGTACACGCGTACGGTGCAGAACGACGATGGCGGCAATGCGGTCGCCGAGCACTGGCTGGTCCACGGTTTCGGGCATGCCTGGGCCGGCGGCAGTCCAAGCGGTACCTTTACCGATGCCAGGGGACCGGATGCAACCCAGGAGATGATGCGATTTTTTTATACGCATAAGAATCCTGCTTGACGCGCATGCGGAACGGGTTGCCCGACGGTTTACTGGCCTGATCGCGACTGCCGCATGATGACTCCGTGCGGCGCCGGTGCGGCGAGGATCGAACCTGACTCGCCGCAGTCCAATGTGGGCCAGTGTACAGAACGACCTGCTGCATGCGCGTACAGTGACCGGCTTATCGGGAGGATTACATCATGGTCGACATCGTCAGCGGGCGGGTACCGGCAGAGCCGGGCAAGGTGGACGTTTCCCAGATCTGGGAGCTGGAATACTGGATGGGTGTGTTCGCCGTCAGCGAGGAAGCCCTGCGCATGGCAGTCAAGGAGGTGGGTCCGGACTCTGAAGCAGTCAAGGCATATTTTGAAAGGCACGAAGGCCAGCGGGAGTCGCATTCATGAGCGCCACGACCGGAGACGGCATCCACGTGCGGGTGTGCTGCAAAGACTGGGAACGCTTGCGCTCGACAGTTCGCTTGCCGATGGAATCGAACGGCGAGCAGGAAGATGCAACGCTCGGATGCGTGGTCGATTTTCCTGCCCTGATGCCTGGTCAATGGGCGTTCCTGCAGCCGGAGCTGGACCGGGCGGCCATCCTGTACGACTACATCGATCACGCCGTGGGAGAACCGCGCTGGGTACGCCAGCTGACTACCTGCCGCTGACCTTCACGGTGAGGTTGATTCGCGCCGGCTGGGTGGAATGATGCGCCAATCTGGAAGTTAGATCGCGACTGTGAGTGATACCGAACAGAAAGTATTCCTCATTTTGCTTAAACTTTGCCAAAATCAGCCATGACGCTGCCGTTCTATCGTCCTGGCAACCACTTTGGAAAAGTCATGTCGAGCAATCACCCGGACAATCTCCGCGACGCCCGCGTTCTGGTCGTTGACGACAACATCGACAATGTCGAACTGCTGTTGGCGGTTCTGCAGCAAGCCGGGTATCGCAACGTCAGGTGGACCACAGACGCTTTCGCCGTCGAGTCGATGCATCGCCGCGATCGATACGATCTGATCTTGCTCGACATGCAGATGCCGGGCATGGACGGACTCGATGTGATCAAGGCGTTGCGCAACATCGAAGAGAACGCCTACGTGCCGGTGCTGGCGATCACGGCCAACTCCAGTTACAAGATTGATGCGCTGCAGGCGGGTGCGCGGGACTTCATCAGCAAGCCGTTCGATCTGGCAGAGCTGCTGCAGCGCATTCACAATTTGCTGGAAGTGCGACTCCTTTACCGCCACTTCGCCGAGCAAGGCAAACTCCAGCATCACATGGCTTTGCACGACCCGTTGACCGGACTGCCGAACCGGCGATTGCTGGAAGACAGCATCGGGCTTGCGTTGAGCCATGCGCGCCGGTACGACCGGGTCGTGGGACTGCTGTATCTGGACCTGGACGGTTTCAAGACAATCAACGACGAGCGCGGACATGAAGCCGGCGACCGGCTGCTGCTGATGGTTGCCGAGCGGCTGGCGGCGAGTACGCGGCAACAAGACACGGTGGCCCGCATCGGCGGTGACGAATTCATCATGGTGCTGGATGACCTCAACGACGCCGAGGACGTGATGCGGCCGGCAACAAAGATCTTGGACGCGCTGGCGCAGCCGTTCGAAATCGATGGCGCCGCGTTGCAGATTACCGTCAGCATCGGTATCGCCGCCTACCCTCGCAACGGTCTGGAT
>JAYUWF010000054.1:0-2382 GCA_043753685.1 Herminiimonas sp. | reverse complement strand
CATCAAAAAGAATCACCGCCCGATGGTGTCCGGTTTCATACCGAATTGTCAACGCTTGAATTAATTTTTTACAAGAAAGCTTTTCTTGTAAGTAACTGTTTTTTAACGAGTTTGGATGCAGTTGACCCAAACGGGCCGGACGTTTGCTGGAATGGAATTCGCTGCTCCGGGCGGTGACGACCCATGACTATCTGCTGGCAAAGTCGGGGGCTACAGCAAACGTTCAACGCGCGACGAATGGACGAGACATTGTATCTGGGAAAACATTCCAGCCAAAAATCAGGTAGTTCGTGTACTCTGCAAAACCACCTTTTGCCACGCAGATACCGTTCGCTTCATAGCGCAGTATCGCGAGTGCCGACCAGCCAGACGGTTCGATTCAATCAGATTACCAATCGTGGAAAAATCAATGTCCAGCACGCCAAAATCCCGTAGCCCTTATTTTTCAATGCCAGTCGCCGGCCTTTTATTGGCGTTCGGATTGGCGGGCTGCATGAAGAGCCTGGATACCGCTGCGCTGGTCGCGGAAGCCCGCCAATACCAACAAAAGGGGGATATGAAGGCGGCAGCCATTCAGCTGAAGAATGCGCTGCAAAAGAGCCCTGACGATCCCGAAGCCCGGTTTTTGCTGGGAACGATCTATTCGGCCAGCGGTGACCCGTTGTCGGCGGAAAAGGAATTGCGCAAGGCTGCCTCGCTGGGAATCAAGCATGATCGGATGGCGCTGGTGCTTGGACAAACACTGCTCGCGCTTGGCAAGTTTCAAGAGGTCCTGGACGAAACCGCGCCCGCCGCCGGCATGGCCGAGACGACCGACTTGCAAATCCTGCGCGGCAGCGCATATCTGGGCTTGAACAAACTCGAAGAGGCGAAACAGGCATTCCAGTCGATCCTTGCGTCGAAACCGGATGATGCACGCGCCCTAATCGGAATGACGCGGTATGCGGTTTCCTCGAACGACCTTCCCGCAGCGATGCGGCTGATCGATCAGGCGGTGGCGAAAAATCCGACGAGTGCCGATGGCTGGAAATTGAAAGCCGATCTGGCACGTGCAGGGGGCGATACGGAGAGCGCACGCAAAGCCTATGACGAAACGGTAAAGCTCAAGCCGCGCGATCCGACCGCGTTATTGGCGCGGGCAAATCTTTTGATCGTCATGAAGAAATTTGTCGAAGCCAAAGCCGACGTCGATGCAGCGCAAAAAATCAGTCCCGGCATTCCCCTGGTTTATTACACACAGGCGTTGCTCGATTTCTCCGAAGGGAAAAATCCGGCAGCGATGGAAGCCATTCAGCATGTTTTGCAGGTCGCGCCGGGTCACCAGCCGACGATCTTGCTGGCCGGCGCGATCGAGACCGCCATCGGCAGTTATGAGCAGGCCGAGCAACACCTGAGAAAATTTCTGCAGGTCGATCCGTCCAACGTCTATGCGCGGAAATTGCTGGCAACTGCCCTGCTGAAAAACGGACAGCCCAAGGATGCGATCACGATTCTGGCGCCGGCGATTAACGACGGCCAGACAGATCCGCAGCTGTGGATGATTGCGGGCGAATCCCTGTTGCAGAGCAGAGATTTCGGCAAGGCCAACGAATACTTCGAAAAGGCCAATACCCTGGTGCCGAATGCACCGCTGGTGCATACCGCCATGGCAATGAGCCAGATGGGTCAGGGCGACAATGGCAAGGCCATCGCCGAACTCGAGACGGCAGCGTCGCTGGACGATAAGAACACCCGGCCGGGTGTTGCACTGGCAATGGCGCAGCTGCGTTTGAAACAGTTTGACAAGGCAATGCTGGCAGTACAAGCGCTGGAAAAGAAGCACCCGAACGACCCGCAGGTGTTCAATCTGAAGGGTGGCGTCTACTTGGGCATGAACGATGTGGTGAACGCACGCGCCAGTTTCGTCAAGGCGCTGGCAATTACGCCGACGTATTTCCCGGCAATCGAGAACCTGGCGCGTCTGGATATTCAGGACAGGAAACCCGATCAAGCAAAGAAACGCTTCGAAACGGTGCTGGCGGCTGATCCGAAAAGCGTTCCTGCCATGACGGCGCTGGCCGGTCTCGCACAAGCGGCGGGGCAACCTGGCGAAACAGTCGCCTGGCTCGAGAAAGCCAGTGCCGTCAACGGCGCCGATGTCGATCCGGCGCTGCGGCTTGGACGATACTACCTGCAAAGCGGCGCCAAGGATAAAGCCACGGCGCTTGCGCAAAAACTGTTTGCTGCCAACGACAAGAATGTCGACGTCATTGACTTGATGGGACAGGTACAGGCGAACAACGGCGACATGCCGGGCGCATTACTGACGTTTCGCCGGCTCGCCACATTGAAGCCGACATCGGCGCTTGCGCAGTTGCGGATCGCAAGCGTGCAGATTGCAAA
>JAYUWF010000053.1:0-2384 GCA_043753685.1 Herminiimonas sp. | reverse complement strand
CTTCCTACTCCGGCGTGATCAGCAAGTTCGCCGACTGGGCCATGCGCGGCCAGGATTTTTCCGTCTACGGCGACGGCTTGCAGACGCGCGACTTCATTTGCGTGACCGATATCGCGCGCTGCAACGTCGCTGCCTTGATGAGCACGGCGCGCGGCGTGGTCAACCTGGCGACCGGCACCAGCGTCACCATGCTGCAGCTGGCGCAAGCCTTCGAAGCGGTGGTCGAGCGGCCGATCGGGGTGCGCCATCTGCCGCCGCGCACCGGCGATATCGTGCATTCGGCGGTAACGCCGAAGCGCATGCGTGAAGAACTGGGAGTACGCGATACGGTGTCGCTGCAGGACGGCTTGCGGCAACTGGTGACGCACCTGCAGGCTGAAAAAACCTGAAGACCTCGACGCAGGTCAGGGCCATCATGCCGCTGCCTGCAGCCGGTCGGGCGGACCGTCAGCGCATTGACTGGTCCGGAAACGGCCGCCAGCTGCTCTTGTCTTCGCGCCAGAAATAACGATTCTCGACCCGCATCACCACGGCTTGATTGTCCGACACGAATTCGGTGACCGGCAATCCGCCGACATACGCCTTGGGGTCGAAACCGGATGCGCCGAACGGTGACTTCGCCAGCATGTTGGCAATCACCTGCGACAGCGCCAGGAAGCTGCTGGATCCATCCACATAGGCGGTCTCGCGCTCGCTGGTGCCGGCCGGATCGATCACCTTGATGCCAACCGGGACCGTGGTGATCGCCGGTGTCGGAATCTCGCGCAGGCCTGCGATCTGCAAACGATCGCCACGTACCGCGCCGCCGTGTTCCGGAATCAAGACCACGACCGTGCGGCGCTGGCCGCTGGCCAGCGATTGCATCAGCGCTTCCATGTCATCGAACAGGCGTGTCAGCCGCAGCTTGTAGTTTTGCTGGCTGTTCAGGCCGCTGCCGGTACCGTTCGTGAGGCGATTGCCGTCGTGCAGGCTGATGGTGTTGTAGTAGAGCGCCGTGCGCGGCGCGCTGGAAATGGAACGCACCGCGCGCCAGCGCGCCAGCACTGCCGCATCGCCATGGATCGGCGAATCGTCGAAACCGCGCATCGCCACCGGCATGCCGACGAGCGGCAGCGGCGGCGCCTGCACGCCCTGCTGCCGCACCAACTGCAGGAAATCGTCGAAATGACCATCGTGGTTCATGGCGAAATTGATGTCATATCCGGCGCGCTTGAGGCTCGGCATCAGATAGCACTGTTCGGCCGCCGGTGAATACAGGCCGGCGTTGTTCGATTGCCCGCAGTTGGCGCGGTTCAGGCGCACCGCTGCCGGTCCGCTGTACGAGGCAGCGGAATTAAAATGTCGAAACACGATGTCGAAGGATTTCCACAACGGGTGCAGCTCCAGCCCCGTGGCCTGCATGTCGTCCCATGACAGCGAACAGACGTGAATGAACAGGATGTCGAACGGCAGCTCTGCGGCGGCCGGCGTCGGCAGCCGCACCACGCGGCGGGCTTCGGTGGCGTAGAAGGCTTGCAGGATCCGGTTCAGTTCGGCATTGCTGCCACCTTCGCTCAGGCGCGGCGCGCCTGATGCCGCAACGCCGGCGACAGTGCCCTTGCCAGTGACCGGGCCGGTGGCGCCTGGCTGCGCAGTGAGCACGGCGGGCTCTTCCTTCGCCGCGCCACTGATTGTCAGACCCACCAGCGCCGTCAGCACCAGCACGCCGATGCGCACGAACCGTCCGAGCAGAATCAGCAGCACCGTTGCCAGCGCCAGCATTGCCACCACGGGCCAGCTGACGAAGCGCCCTGCGAGTTCGATCAGGTAGGCGGGACTGAAATCCGTCACCGCACCGGCCTGGGAAAACAGGCGCGAGACGGGCGGCAGGTAGGAGTCGTGATACAGCAGTGCGATGCCGGCCGGGATTGCCAGCAGCAGCCGGACCAGGCGTATCGGGCGCGGCAGAGGTACTGCCAGCAGCGCGAAAAAAGCCAGATTCTCGAGCGCGTGAAAATCGATCAGGCCGCGCCAGAACAACAGCAGCTTGAAGACAAAATAGATGTTCCAACCGGCCAGCAGACTGGCGCCCGGCTCGCGTGCGGCTGGCACTGCATCAGGCACTGAATCTGGCACTGAATCTTGCCGGGCAACTGGCAGGGCAGTCGGGGCCGTCATCACGGTGGCGGCGGCGCTGACGGCTGCGGGTGGATCGGTCGGACTGGCAGACGTCACGCTTCAGTCCCGTGTCGCATCGGATGGCGCGCGGCGCTCGCGCGGCGGCGCCGGATCGAGCTTCAGCAAGGTCGGTTTGAAGCGCATGCGCCGCACCCACCGCAGCAGCATGCCGGACAACGATGGCAGGCAGGCGCCGAGCGCCAGGCCGAACAGCAGGATGGCAAGTG
>JAYUWF010000052.1:0-7372 GCA_043753685.1 Herminiimonas sp. | reverse complement strand
AGAACGGTCGCAATGGCCGCCGTCAGGGTCGTCTTGCCATGGTCAACGTGGCCGATCGTGCCGACGTTCACGTGCGGTTTGGTCCGCTCGAATTTACTCTTTGCCATTTTATGTTTCCTTCAAAAAGAACGATGTATTTAAACTTCTAATTCACTGAATTGGAAACCCGCCCGAACGTCATGTCCAGGCGGGCAATACGGATGATGAAACTTATTTGCTCTTCGAGCTGACGATGGCTTCGGTCACGTTCTTCGGCGCTTCCGAATAGTGCTTGAATTCCATCGTGTAAGTCGCGCGGCCCTGTGTCGCCGAACGCAGCGAGGTCGAATAACCGAACATTTCCGACAGCGGCACTTCAGCCTTGATGATCTTGCCACCACCGCCGGCGATTTCATCCATGCCCTGGACCATGCCGCGACGTGAGGACAGATCGCCCATCACGGTGCCGGCATAGTCTTCCGGTGTCTCGACTTCGACCGACATCATCGGCTCGAGGATGACCGGACTCGCCTTGCGGCAACCGTCCTTGAACGCCATCGAAGCGGCCATGCGGAACGCATTCTCGTTCGAATCGACGTCATGGTACGAACCGAAGAACAGCGTGACCTTGACGTCAACAACTGGATAGCCCGCCATCACGCCTGACGTCAATGTTTCGCGCACGCCCTTTTCCACCGCAGGGATGTATTCGCGGGGGACGGTGCCACCCTTGATCGCGTCGACGAATTCGAAGCCCTTGCCCGGCTCCTGCGGCTCCAGCTTCAGAACCACGTGACCGTACTGGCCACGGCCGCCCGACTGCTTGACGAACTTGCCTTCGATTTCCTCGCAAACCTTGCGAATTGTCTCGCGGTAAGCCACCTGTGGCTTGCCGACAGTGGCTTCGACGCCGAATTCACGACGCATGCGGTCGACGATAATTTCGAGGTGCAACTCGCCCATGCCACCGATGATGGTCTGGCCCGATTCTTCATCGGTCTTGACGCGGAATGAAGGATCTTCCTGTGCCAGGCGATTCAATGCGAGGCCCATTTTTTCCTGATCAGCCTTGGTCTTCGGCTCGACTGCCTGCGAAATCACCGGCTCCGGGAACACCATCTTTTCCAGCGTGATGATCGAGCTCGGATCGCACAAGGTTTCACCCGTCGTCGCGTCTTTCAGGCCAACGGCGGCGGCGATGTCGCCAGCGTGGACTTCCTTGATTTCTTCGCGCTGGTTCGCATGCATCTGCAGAATCCGACCCAGGCGTTCCTTCTTGTTTTTAACAGGATTGAAAACCGTGTCGCCCGACTTGATCGTGCCCGAGTAGACGCTGAAGAAGATCAGCTGGCCCACAAACGGGTCGGTCATGATCTTGAATGCCAGCGCCGAAAACTTTTCGCTGTCCTCTGCCTTACGGGTAGTCGGCTGGTCGTCCTCGTCCATGCCTTTGACAGGCGGAATGTCGGCCGGCGACGGCAAATATTCGATCACGCCGTCGAGCATGGCTTGCACGCCCTTGTTCTTGAACGCGGTGCCGCACATCATCGGGACGATTTCTGCAGCGATGGTCCGTTGACGCAAAGCGGCCTTGATCTCTTCTTCGGTCAGGTCGCCTTCTTCAAGGTACTTGTTCATCAGCTCTTCAGTCGCTTCCGCAGCGGCTTCGACCATCTTCTCGCGCCATTCCTTGGCTTGCTCGAGCAGCTCGGCCGGGATCTCGCGGTAGTCGAATTTCATGCCCTGGGTTGAATCGTCCCAGTAAATGGCCTTCATCTTGACCAAGTCGACGACGCCCAGGAAATTCTCTTCCGCGCCGATCGGGATCTGCAGTGGAATCGGGTTCGCCTTCAGACGCGCACGCATCTGGTCATATACCTTGAAGAAGTTGGCGCCGGTACGGTCCATCTTGTTGACGAATGCCAACCGTGGCACGCCGTATTTATTGGCTTGACGCCAGACTGTCTCGGATTGCGGCTGCACGCCGCCCACGGCGCAGTACACCATGCAGGCGCCGTCGAGCACACGCATCGAGCGCTCGACTTCAATCGTGAAGTCGACGTGGCCCGGTGTGTCGATGATGTTGATGTGGTGCTCAGGGAAATTGTTGGCCATGCCTTTCCAGAAGCAGGTGGTCGCAGCCGACGTGATCGTGATGCCACGTTCCTGCTCTTGCTCCATCCAGTCCATGGTTGCCGCACCATCATGCACTTCGCCAATTTTGTGGTTGACGCCAGTGTAGAACAGCACGCGCTCGGTGGTAGTGGTCTTGCCAGCGTCGATGTGGGCGGAAATACCGATGTTGCGGTACCGCTCAATGGGGGTCTTGCGAGCCATAATCAATCCTAAATCGTTTAATGTACAAAACCGAGCATCTCTTTCTTTCGAAAAATGTGCCCGGTCTCGAACGAATTACCTGTGTGTAGACCAGTAGCACGCAGTGCACGCCCTGGTCGCTCGATCCTTAGTCCGATCCTTAGAATCGGAAATGCGAGAATGCCTTGTTGGCGTCCGCCATGCGATGGACTTCATCGCGTTTCTTCATGGCGCCGCCACGGCCTTCGGCCGCTTCCATCAATTCGCCACCGAGGCGCTGCGGCATCGATTTTTCGCTGCGCTTGTTGGCAGCTTCGCGCAACCAGCGCATCGACAACGCCATCCGACGAACCGGACGCACCTCAACTGGCACCTGGTAGTTTGCGCCACCGACGCGACGCGATTTGACTTCGACCATTGGCTTGCAGTTGCTGATTGCCAAAGCGAAGACTTCCAGCGGATCTTTACCGGACTTGGTTGAAATGTGCTCGAAGGCACCGTAGATGATGCTTTCTGCAATCGATTTCTTACCCGACAGCATCAAGACATTAACGAACTTGGAAACATCAACGTTTCCGAATTTTGGATCTGGCAATATGTCCCGTTTCGGGACTTCACGACGACGCGGCATGTCAATTCCTTTCGATCTTCAGTTGAATACGCGTGCTACGCATTTGCGCATTCGCGGCAAGCCATCCTGACCTGCCACTTACTCGGCCCATTGGGGACCGACACCTGCTTCGCCGCGCGCGGCGAAGACAAACAAATTTGCTTGAAAACTTACTTCTTGCCTGCTTTGGCTTTTTTCGTGCCGTACTTCGAGCGCGATTGCTTGCGATCCTTGACGCCCTGGGTATCCAGTGCACCGCGAACCATGTGGTAACGCACGCCCGGCAAATCCTTGACGCGTCCACCGCGCAGTAACACGACACTGTGTTCCTGCAGGTTGTGGCCTTCGCCGCCGATATACGAAATGACTTCGAAACCGTTGGTCAGGCGAACCTTAGCCACTTTCCGCAGAGCCGAGTTCGGCTTCTTTGGCGTCGTGGTGTAGACCCGGGTGCAGACGCCCCGTTTTTGCGGGCTGTTTTGCAGCGCCGGTGATTTGCTCTTGACCTTCAGGGAAACCCGAGGTTGGCGAATCAGTTGATTGATGGTTGGCATCGTTTAAATCCAACAAAATTTAGCATTGATAAAACAGTCCCGAAAACGGTTGTCCGGGACCAAGGGAAATCTTAAAGTAGAACAGGACCACAGGCCATGAAACTGCATGGCATCGATTGGCTGAGAAGGGAGTAGTGGCGCAACAGGTTGAAACAGCAGACCAAAGAGCGCTTAAGCCCAGCAGAGCTTAAAATCGAGAACTCGCGAGTATAGCCTTGAGTTCATCTCTCGTCAACAGTTCTTACCGGCGAAGTCGCCGCCACACGGCTCTTGCCACACTGTGCCAATCCCTTTCCACTCTTCAAAAGAAAACGGCACCAAGCCAGAGCCTGGTGCCATTTTGATCAAGCTTTGACTGAGACGATCAGGCGTCGCTGTCCGATGGGAACGAAGTTTCCGACATTTCTTGCTCGGCTGCAGCAATACGGGCTGCTTTCTCGGATTGCAACAGAGCGGTTCGCTCCTCGGCTTCCCACGACTCTTTTTCCTTGCGAGCGCGATGGAAGGCGAGGCCGGTACCGGCAGGAATCAGCCGCCCGACAATCACGTTTTCCTTCAAGCCGCGCAAACCGTCGCGTTTGCCCATGATGGCAGCCTCGGTCAGGACCCGTGTGGTCTCCTGGAACGATGCGGCCGAGATGAACGAATCGGTCGACAAGGATGCCTTGGTAATACCGAGCAAAACGTTCTCGTAGGTCGCAGGAATCTTGCCTTCTGCAGTCACGCGATCGTTTTCGTCCAGCAACTCCGAACGCTCGACCTGCTCACCGACGATGTAGTTCGCATCGCCTGCTTCGACGATTTGCACCCGACGCAACATCTGACGCACGATCACTTCGATGTGCTTGTCGTTGATCTTCACGCCCTGCAAGCGATACACGTCCTGTACTTCATCGACGATGTAGCGTGCCAGCGCTTCGATACCCAACAGGCGCAGGATGTCTTGCGGATCGGCTGGGCCGTCGACGATCATCTCGCCCTTGTTGACGACCTGGCCGTCATGCACCAGTACCTGCTTGTCCTTTGTGATCAAGAACTCGTGCTTGGCGCCGTCCATGTCCGTGATTTCCAGACGCTGCTTGCCCTTGGTTTCCTTACCGAATGCAACGGTACCGGTAACTTCAGCCAACATGCCGGCATCTTTAGGCGAACGTGCTTCGAACAACTCTGCAACGCGTGGCAAACCGCCGGTGATATCACGTGTCTTCTGTGACTCGGTCGGGATACGGGCCAGGACTTCACCCACCGACACTTGCTGACCGTCTTTCACTGTAATCAGCGCGCCGACCTGGAAACCGATCGTCACTGCGTGCTCGGTGCCGGCAATCTTGACTTCTTCGCCAGCCTCGTTCAACAGCTTGACCTGCGGACGGACGGTTTTCGTGACCGAACCGCGCCGTTTTGCATCGATAACCACCAATGTCGAAAGACCAGTGACTTCGTCGACCTGACGGGCCACGGTCGAACCTTCTTCGACATTCTCGAAACGAACCGTACCTGCGTACTCGGTAATGATCGGACGGGTCAGCGGATCCCAGGTTGCCAGAGCCGTACCGGCCTTGATGACCAGGCCATCCTTAACGATCAGGGTGGCGCCATACGGTACCTTGTGACGCTCGCGCTCCCGACCGTGGTCATCCGTGATAAGTACTTCACCCGAACGGGAAATGACGATCTGGCCGCCCTTGCCGTTGGTGACGTAACGCATCGTGGCGGTAAAGCGCACGGTACCGTTCGACTTGGCTTCCACCGATGAAGCGACTGCCGCACGCGACGCTGCACCACCGATGTGGAAGGTGCGCATCGTCAACTGGGTACCAGGCTCACCGATCGATTGTGCAGCGATCACGCCGACTGCTTCACCGGCATTGACCAGCACGCCGCGACCTAAGTCACGGCCGTAGCACATGCCGCACAGACCGTAGCGGGTGTCGCATGTGAGCGGTGTGCGAACCTTGACTTCGTCGATGCCGAGGCGTTCGATTTCTTCGACCGCATCTTCATCCAGCAGGTAGCCAGATTCGAACAGGGTTGCCTGTGTCTCTGGATTGATGATGTCGTTGGCTGCCACGCGGCCGAGGATCCGGTCACGCAGAGCTTCGATGACTTCACCACCTTCGACCAGCGCCTTCATCGACGCGCCGTTGGAGGTGCCGCAATCGTCCTCGATCACCACCAGATCCTGGGTCACGTCGACCAGGCGGCGTGTCAGGTAACCGGAGTTCGCTGTCTTCAAGGCGGTATCGGCCAGACCCTTACGGGCGCCGTGTGTCGAAATGAAGTACTGCAACACGTTCAGGCCTTCACGGAAGTTCGCCGTGATCGGCGTCTCGATGATCGAGCCGTCCGGTTTCGCCATCAGGCCACGCATGCCGGCCAGCTGGCGGATCTGGGCAGCCGAACCACGGGCGCCCGAATCGGCCATCATGTAGATCGCGTTGAAGGATTCCTGGGTCGACTTGGTGCCGTCGCGCTTGATGACGTCCTCGACCTTCAGTTGATCCATCATGGCCTTGCCGACGTCGTCGCCAGCCTTGCCCCAGATATCGACCACTTTGTTGTAACGCTCGCCGGCCGTCACCAGACCCGAGGAATACTGCTGCTCGATCTGTTTGACTTCATGTTCGGCAGTCGCAATGATCGTGACCTTTTGTGGCGGTACCAGCATGTCGTCGACGCAGATCGAGATACCGGCGCGTGTGGCCAACCGGAAACCGGACTGCATCAGCTGATCGGCGAACACGACGGTGGCGCGCAGTCCGCACTTGCGGAACGACGTGTTGATCAGTTTCGAGATTTCCTTTTTCTTCAGGGCGCGATTCAGCACGCTGAATGGCAGGCCCTTCGGCAGGATTTCCGACAGGATGGCGCGACCGATGGTGGTCTCGTAACGCTTGATGGTCTTGACGAATTCACCGGTTTCCAGATCCTTCGGATACTCGGTGATCCGGACCGTGACACGGGTCGTCAGTTCGACTTCCTTGTTGTCGTAGGCGCGGATGACTTCGGAGACATCCGGGAACATCATGCCCTCGCCCTTGCCGTTGATTTTCTCGCGGGTGGCGTAGTACAGACCCAGCACGATATCCTGGGATGGCACGATCGACGGCTCGCCGTTCGATGGGAACAGGATGTTGTTCGACGCCAGCATCAGCGTACGCGCTTCCATCTGTGCTTCGATCGACAACGGCACGTGAACGGCCATCTGGTCACCGTCGAAGTCGGCGTTGAACGCGGCGCAGACCAGCGGATGCAGCTGGATTGCCTTGCCTTCGATCAGGACCGGCTCGAATGCCTGGATACCCAGACGATGCAGCGTTGGCGCACGGTTCAGCATGACCGGATGTTCGCGGATCACGTCTTCCAGGATGTCCCAGACGACCGGCTCTTGAATTTCAACCAGTTTTTTCGCAGCCTTGATGGTCGTTGCCAGACCCATCAGTTCGAGCTTGTTGAAAATGAATGGCTTGAACAGCTCGAGGGCCATCAGTTTCGGCAGTCCGCACTGATGCAGCTTCAACTGCGGGCCCACGACGATGACCGAGCGACCCGAGTAATCGACGCGCTTGCCCAGCAAGTTCTGACGGAAACGCCCGCCCTTGCCCTTGATCATTTCGGCCAGCGATTTCAGCGGACGCTTGTTTGCGCCCGTCATTGCCTTGCCGCGACGACCATTGTCCAGCAGCGAATCGACCGCTTCCTGCAGCATCCGCTTTTCATTACGGGTGATGATTTCCGGCGCGCGCAGTTCCATCAGGCGCTTCAGGCGGTTGTTTCGGTTGATGACGCGGCGATACAGGTCGTTCAGGTCGGAGGTCGCAAAACGGCCGCCGTCAAGCGGTACCAGCGGACGCAGTTCCGGCGGCAGCACCGGCAGCACTTCCATGATCATCCAGTCCGGCTTGATGCCCGA
>JAYUWF010000051.1:0-7407 GCA_043753685.1 Herminiimonas sp. | reverse complement strand
CGACCAGGATCACGGCAAGGCCCGGCTGGTGATTGCGGGCGCTCAAATGTGCTGCACGGCGGGCGATATCGCCTCGTAATTCCTGCGAAAGTTGGGTACCGCTGATCAGGTTGGCAGGCATAGTCCGTAATGGGAATCAGTGAAAGCCACGATTATAAAGCGCACCGCTTCAGGCAGCGTGCAGCCGGGGATGCGCCGCGCCTGAATTGAATCGGCAATGGCCGCCGAAATCGGTTCGACGATGGTGCAGGACTACAGGTTATTCATGCTGTTTCGCAGCATATTCTCATATTATGAAATCACATCTCGTAATTTGAAAAACCTGGGAAGTGCTGGTAAAATTCAATTCGAGACAGTTTTAACCACTTATTCTGTTGCAGAATGCTTAACGCGATGCGCAAGGACAGGCAATCGGGGCAGGCCATTCGAGTGCACCCAGTGCACCTAAACTCAGGAGACTCAGCATGTCAGCCCAGCTCGACGAAGTAATGGCGCAAGCCGCCAATGACCCCGATGTGATCGAAACCCAGGAGTGGCTCGACGCCCTCGAAGCCGTCATCGAAAATGAAGGCCCGGAGCGCGCGCATTACCTGATGGAGCGCATGGTCGACCTGGCGCGCCGCCGTGGCGCCCACATTCCGTTTTCCAGTAATACCGCTTACGTCAACACCATCCCCGCCCACCTCGGCGCCCACTGTCCGGGCAACCTCGAAATCGAAGAACGCTTGCGTTCCTGGATGCGCTGGAACGCGATGGCGATGGTGGTTAAAACCAACCGCGCCGACGGCGATCTCGGTGGTCATATTTCCAGTTTCGCCTCGCTGGCCAACATGCTCGGCATTGGCTTTAACCATTTCTGGCATGCGCCGACCGAAGACCACGGCGGCGACCTGCTCTACATCCAGGGCCATTCATCGCCCGGCATCTACGCCCGCTCGTACCTCGAAGGCCGGTTGACCGAAGAGCAGATGCTGAACTTCCGCCGTGAAGTCGACGGCAAGGGCCTGTCGTCGTATCCGCATCCGAAACTGATGCCGGACTACTGGCAATTCCCGACCGTGTCGATGGGCCTGGGTCCGCTGATGGCGATCTACCAGGCGCGCTTCCTGAAATACCTGCATGCGCGCAGCATTGCCAAGACCGACAATCGCAAGGTCTGGGTCTTTTGCGGCGACGGCGAGATGGACGAGCCGGAATCGATGGGCGCCATCGGCATGGCCGGCCGTGAAATGCTCGACAATCTGGTCATGGTCGTGAACTGCAACCTGCAGCGCCTCGATGGCCCGGTGCGCGGCAATGGCAAGATCATTCAGGAACTGGAAGCCGATTTCCGTGGCGCCGGCTGGAATGTCGTCAAAGTCATCTGGGGTCCGGGCTGGGATGAATTGCTGGCCAAGGACAAGGACGGCATCCTGCAGCGCGTGATGATGGAAACCGTCGACGGCGAATACCAGAATTACAAGGCAAAGGACGGCGCCTACGTGCGCAAGCATTTCTTTGGCAAGCATCCGAAATTGCTGGAAATGGTCGCCAACATGACCGACGGCGATATCTGGCGCCTGACCCGTGGCGGCCACGATCCGCACAAGATCTACGCTGCCTTCAAGGTTGCGCAAGAGAGCAAGGGTCAGCCGACCTGTCTCCTGGTCAAGACGGTCAAGGGCTTCGGCATGGGCAAGTCGGGTGAGGCGCGCAACACGGCGCATCAGACCAAGAAGCTCGACGACGAAGCGATCCGCGAAATGCGCGACCGTTTCGGGATTCCGATTCCGGACGACCAGATGGCCGACGTACCGTTCTTCAAGCCGTCCGACGATTCGCCGGAAATGAAGTATCTGCACGAGCGCCGCGCCGCATTGGGCGGTTACCTGCCGCAGCGTCGCAGGCAGGCCGATGAGACGATTCCGGTGCCACCACTGTCGGCTTTCAAGGCAGTGCTCGATCCGACCGCCGAAGGGCGCGAGATTTCGACCACCCAGGCTTACGTGCGGATCATTTCAATCCTGTTGCGCGATCCGGTCCTGGGCCCGCGCGTGGTGCCGATCCTGGTCGACGAAGCGCGCACCTTCGGCATGGAAGGCCTGTTCCGCCAGATCGGCATCTTCAACCAGCAGGGTCAGCTGTACGAACCGGTCGATAAGGACCAGGTCAGCTACTACCGCGAAGACAAGGCTGGCCAGATCCTGCAGGAGGGCATCAACGAAGCCGGCGCCATGAGTTCCTGGATCGCTGCGGCGACGTCCTACTCGACCAACAACCGCATCATGGTGCCGTTCTATACCTTCTATTCGATGTTCGGCCTGCAGCGCATCGGCGACCTGGCCTGGGCCGCCGGCGACATGCGCTCGCGTGGTTTCCTGCTGGGTGGCACGGCCGGGCGTACGACCCTGAACGGCGAAGGCCTGCAGCATGAAGACGGCCATAGCCACGTACTGGCATCGACCATTCCGAACTGCATTCCGTACGACCCGACCTTCGCCCACGAAGTCGCGGTCATCATGCAGGATGGCTTGAAGCGGATGATCGAGCAGCAGGAAGACGTTTTCTATTACATCACCCTGATGAACGAGAATTACAGTCATCCGGGTCTGCAGGAAGGCCAGGAAGCCAACATCCTGAAGGGCCTTTACCTGCTGCAGCCGAGCACGCACAAGGGCAAGCACCGCGCCCAGCTGATGGGCTCCGGCACCATCCTGCGCGAAGTGATCGCGGCAGTCGAACTGCTGCAGAACGATTGGGACGTGGCGGCCGATGTCTGGTCGGCGCCTTCCTTCACGCTGCTGGCGCGCGATGGCCAGGATATCGAGCGTTGGAACATGCTGCATCCGGCCGAGCAGCCGCGATTGGCCCACATCACCGCCAGCCTGCAGGACACCGCCGGACCGATCGTCGTCTCGACCGATTACATGCGTACCTTTGCCGAGCAGGTGCGGGCTTTCGTACCGAAGGGTCGCAGCTACAAGGTGCTGGGTACCGATGGTTTCGGCCGTTCCGACAGCCGCGCCAAGTTACGGGAGTTTTTCGAGGTGAACCGGTACTTCGTCACAATCGCCACCTTGAAGGCCCTGGCCGACGAAGGTGCGATTGCGACATCGGTCGTGGCCGACGCCATCGCCAAGTACGGCATCAATCCCGAGAAGATCAATCCGGTCACCCTGTAACGGTCACCTTGAAACGCGGAGCGCACACATGAGCATGGTAGAAGTCAAGGTACCCGATATAGGCGACTTCAAGGAAGTCGAAGTTATCGAACTGCTGGTCAAGCCGGGCGACACGATCAAGGTGGATCAATCGCTGATTACCGTCGAGTCCGACAAGGCCAGCATGGAAATTCCGTCGAGCCAGGCGGGCGTGGTCAAGGAAATCAAGGTCAAGGTCGGCGACAAGGTGGCCGAAGGGTCGCTGGTATTGATCGTCGAAGGGGCGGAAGCCGGCGCAACTGCGGCCGCGCCCACCGCAGCCGCGCCGGCATCATCTGCCGTGGCTGCAGCACCAGCAGCCGCAACGACTAGTGCAACGGCCGCAGCCACCCCGGCATTGAGCCTGGTCGAATCGCGTCCGGCAGCTGGCGCTGCGCCGGCCGTGCCGGCTGGTTACGGCGGCGGCCCGGGCCCGGTCGCGCCCGGTGCCGCCGGCGCAGCCACGCCGGTGAGTGCGACCGCAGCCGGTGGTGCCAGCGTGATGCCGCATGCTTCGCCGTCGATCCGCAAGTTCTCGCGCGAGCTGGGTGTCGATCTGGTGCGTGTTTCCGGTACCGGGCCGAAGGGCCGCATCACGCATGAAGACGTGCAGAACTACGTCAAGCAAGTGATTGCCGACGGTGCAGGTGGCGGCGCCGGTACCAAGGCGCCGGCAAAATCCGGCGGCAGCGGTGTCGGTCTGGATCTGTTGCCTTGGCCGTCGCTCGACTTTACGAAGTTCGGCGCTACCGAATTGCAGCCGCTATCGCGCATCAAGAAGATCAGTGGCCCGAACCTGCATCGCAACTGGGTCATGATTCCGCACGTGACGCAGTACGACGAAGCCGACGTCACCGAGCTCGAGGAATTGCGCAAGTCCAGCAATGCCGCGATGGCAAAGTCGGGCGTCAAGCTGACCATGCTCGCGTTCGTCATCAAGGCGTGTATCGCCGCGCTGAAAAAATATCCGGCATTTAATTCTTCCCTCGACGCCGCGGGCGAGAACCTGATCCTTAAGCGGTACTACAACATCGGCTTCGCCGCCGATACGCCGAACGGCCTGGTTGTTCCGGTCATCAAAAACGCCGACCAGAAAGGCGTGACGCAAATCGCCCAGGAAATGGGCGAACTGTCGGCGCAGGCACGCGAAGGCAAGCTGAAGCCGGCCGACATGCAGGGCGCCAGCTTCACCATCTCTTCGCTCGGCGGCATTGGCGGCACGGCTTTCACGCCGATCATCAATGCGCCGGAAGTCGCAATCCTGGGTTTGTCGAAATCCGAAATCAAGCCGGTCTGGGATGGCAAGGCATTCCAGCCGCGCCTGATGATCCCGCTGTCGCTGTCGTATGACCACCGGGTGATCGACGGTGCGATGGGTGCGCGGTTCTCGGTCTACCTGGCCGAGGTGCTGGCCGACATGCGCAAGACCCTCCTGTGAAGGCGGGCACATGCTGAGGCAGGGCGCAGGCTGGTTTGGTCGGCACGCGACGGGAATGGATCCGGCTGATCCGGTGGCGCAAGTCGGAGCCGCCGCATGACGACCTGCGTCGTGGTGCGCAAGAATAACCAGATCGCCATTGCCGCCGATTCGCTGGTCACCTTTGGCGACACCCGGTTGGCGAGCGGTTATGAAGTCAATCAGAAGATTTTTCCGATCGGCAGTTCCTGGGTGACGCTGGCCGGCACCGCCGCCCATTTTCCGGTGATGCGCAAGCTGCTCAACGACATGGGTGATGAATGCAAGTTGAACAATCGGGATGAAGTCTTCACGACATTCAGCCGGGTGCATCAGATACTGAAAGAGAATTATTTTTTGAATACCAAGGAAGATGAGGACGATCCTTATGAATCGTCGCAAATCACTTCCTTGATTGCCAATCCTTACGGCATTTTCGGCGTGTACTCCTATCGTGAAGTGTTCAGTTTCGATCGCTTCTGGGGAATCGGCAGCGGCCGAAATTTTGCGCTCGGCGCCATGTATGCATCGTATGACGGCGATCTCGATGCGCGCGCAATCGCTGAAATCGGCGTGAAGGCAGGGGCGGAATTCGACAAGAGTTCGGCAGCGCCGTTTCAGATCATCAGCTTTGCGATGCAACAGGCGCCTGAATCCGTCAAGAAGGAAGCTGCCGCAGCGGCGCCTGACAATTCGGGGTTCGTGCCAGGGCCCGAGCCGGGATTAGAGACCGGTTCCGAGCCTTGACCCAGGCCCGAGCCCGAGCCGTCCAAGTCCAGATCGTCCAAATCGCAGTCGTCCACAAAACAGCAACCTGCCGCCCACAGCAGCGGGTGACAAAAACGGAGCGCATCACATGAGCATGATTGAAGTCAAAGTCCCCGATATCGGCGATTTCAAGGAAGTCGAAGTCATCGAAGTGCTGGTCAAGGTTGGCGACACGATCAAGGTCGATCAATCGCTGATCACGGTCGAGTCCGACAAGGCCAGCATGGAAATCCCGTCGAGTCACGCCGGCGTGGTCAAGGAACTGAAAATCAAGGTCGGCGACAAGGTAGCCGAAGGCTCGCTCGTCATCATGCTGGAGTCGGCGGAAGCGGGGGCCGCTGCACCGGCGGATGCCGCGCCTGCACCGGCTGCCGCAGCTGCTGCACCGACCGCGGCGGGTGCTCCCGCTGTACCAGCTGCAGCACCCGCTCCAGTGGCCCATGCGCCCGCGCCAGCTGCCGCGCCGGCCTACACCGGCAAGGTCGACCTGGAATGCGACACCCTGGTGCTCGGCGCCGGACCGGGCGGCTATACCGGCGCCTTCCGCGCTGCCGATCTGGGCCAGAAAGTCATCCTGGTCGAGCGCTACAAATCGCTCGGCGGCGTCTGCCTGAACGTCGGCTGCATTCCTTCGAAAGCCCTGCTGCATGCTGCCAAGGTGATCACCGAAGCCGAGGAGATGTCGCACTTCGGCATCAAGATGTCGACGCCGGAAATCGATCTCGATGCGCTGCGCGGATGGAAGCAGGGCGTGGTCAAGAAATTGACCGGTGGATTGACCGGACTGGCCAAGGCGCGCAAGGTACAGGTGGTCGAAGGCCGTGGCGTCTTCACCTCGGCCAACACGCTGACGGTGGAAACCGCGGAAGGCAGCAAGGTCATCGGCTTCAGGAACGCCATCATCGCCGCCGGCTCATCCGTAGCGCGCATTCCCGGTTTTCCGTACGACGATCCACGCGTCATCGATTCGACCGGCGCGCTGGAACTGCGGCAGATTCCCAAGACCATGCTGGTCATCGGTGGCGGCATCATCGGCCTGGAAATGGCGTGCGTGTATGACGCGCTGGGTACAAAGATCACGGTGGTCGAATTCGCCGATGGCCTGATCCCTGCCGCCGACCGCGATGTGGTAAAGCCGCTGCACAAGCGCATCGAAAAACGCTACGAAGCGATTTACCTGAAAACCAAGGTCACCAAGCTGGAAGCACAGGCCGAGGGCTTGCTGGCCACCTTCGAGAGCGCCGACGCAGGCGGCACCGCACCGGCGGCGCAATTGTTCGACATGGTCTTGATGGCGGTCGGACGCCGTCCGAACGGCAAGGAAATCGAGGCCGAGAAAGCGGGCGTCGTCGTCAGCGATCGCGGCTTCATCGCGGTCGACCGTCAGCAGCGTACCAACGTGCCGCACATCTTTGCCATCGGCGACATCTGCAGCGACCCGATGCTGGCCCATAAAGCCACCAATGAAGCCAAGGTCGCCGCCGAGGTCATCGCCGGCCACAGGGTCGAGTTCGATCCGATGACGATTCCATCGGTGGCCTACACCGATCCGGAAGTGGCATGGATGGGACTGACCGAAATCGAAGCGAAAGCCAAGGGCATTCCGTACGCAAAGTCGAATTTCCCGTGGGCGGCGAGTGGCCGGGCGCTGGCGATGGGACGCGACGATGGCATGACAAAGCTGCTGTGGGACCCGACGACAAAGCGCATCATCGGCGCCGGCATCGTCGGCGTGAATGCCGGCGAACTGCTGGCCGAAACGGTCTTGGCGATGGAAATGGGTGCCGACCTGGAAGACCTGGCGTTGACCATCCATGCGCATCCGACACTGTCGGAGACGCCGATGTTCGCCGCTGAAATGGGTCTTGGCGTGATCACCGACCTGTACATGCCGAAGAAATAAACTGGTTCGGATCGGCAGTCGATTCGATCGGCTGCCGCAACCGTTCAGGCAGTCCAATACCCCAGGCGTTGCATCCAGCCCGCAAGGGCGCGTTCGTTCTC
>JAYUWF010000050.1:0-7410 GCA_043753685.1 Herminiimonas sp. | reverse complement strand
CGTTTTTTCTGGAAGCGAGTTTTCTGGGGATCATGCTGTTTGGCTGGAATCGCTTTCCGCCGTGGCTGCATACGCTGGCGGCGGTGGTGGTTGCCTTCGGCACAGCGCTTTCGGGCTTCTGGATCCTGTCGGCCAACAGCTGGATGCATACGCCGGCCGGCTTCGCGATGGAAAACGGCGTCACCTATCCGGTCAATTGGTGGCAGATCATCTTCAACCCGAGTTTTCCCTACCGCTTCACGCACATGATGATCGCCACCTATCTCACCACCTCGCTGGTGGTGCTGGCGACAGGCGCGCGCTATCTGCTGCGCGACACCTTCCGGGCCGAAGCCCGCACCATGGTGCACATGGGGCTGGGCATGCTGGCGATCCTGGCGCCGATCCAGGCGGTGGTGGGCGACTTCCATGGACTCAATACCTTGATTCATCAACCGGCCAAGATCGCGGCCATCGAAGCTCACTGGGATGGTTCGAAACCGGCGCCGCTGGTGCTGTTCGCCTGGCCCGATGAAAAGAACGAACGCAATCTGGCCGAAGTCGCGATTCCGCATCTGGGCAGCCTGATCATCAAGCATGAATGGGACGGGTTGTTCCCCGGACTGCGCGACTTCAAGCCGCAGGACCGCCCACCGGTGGTGCCGGTGTTCTTCATGTTCCGGTTGATGGTCAGCCTGGGACTGCTGATGATCGCCATCGGCTTTACCGGCGTCTATCTCTGGTGGAGGAAGCGCCTGTACGAAGCGCGCTGGTTCCTCAAGCCCCTGAGCCTGGCCTGGCCGCTCGGGTTCGTCGCGATCATCGCCGGCTGGATCGTTACCGAGACCGGGCGCCAGCCGTGGATCGCCTACGGCGTGTTGCGCACGGTCGACGCCATCTCGCCCGTCAGCGTGACATCGGTGGCGATTTCGCTGGCGCTGTTCATCGTGGTGTATTGCGTCGTGTTTTCAATCGGCATCTGGTACATCAGCCGGATGATCAAGAAGGGGCCGCAATCCACGCCCGCCGATCCGGAGGCGCTGCCGAACCGGCCGCTGTCGGCAGCCGCCGAAACTGCCCGCGAGGCCGCGACGTGAACGAAGTCTCGAGCCTGCTCCCGATCCTGCTGGCGCTGGTCAGCGGTTTTGCCGTGGCGATGTACGTGGTGCTGGATGGCTTCGATCTTGGAATCGGCATCCTGTTTCCGTTTTTTCGTCAAGAGACCGAGCGCGATCAGATCATGAATTCGGTGGCGCCTTTTTGGGATGGAAACGAAACCTGGCTGGTGCTTGGGGGCGTCAGCCTGTGGGCCGGATTTCCGAAGGCATTCGCGGTGATCTTGCCGGCGGTGTACCTGCCGGTGATCGTGCTGTTGCTGGCGCTGATCTTTCGTGGCGTTGCCTTCGAATTCCGCTGGGTGGCAAAACCCAGCCACCGGCAGTGGGATCTGTCGTTTGCGGTCGGATCGGTCGCGGCATCGTTCGCGCAGGGGGTCATCCTGGGCAGCATCCTGCAAGAGGTCAAGGTGGTCGACAATCAATTCGCCGGCGGCTCGCTCGACTGGCTTACCCCCTTTGCGATCATGTGCGGCCTGGCGGTGGTGGTGGGTTACGCCTTGCTGGGCGCTACCTGGATCATGATGAAAACCGTCGACGGCGTTGAAGCGCACGCGCGACGCATGGCCGTGCCCTTGTTGATCGGCTTGCTGGCTTTCATTGCCATCGTCAGCATCTGGACACCGCTGCTGGTGCCGCGCATCGCCGAGCGCTGGTTCAGCCTGCCGAATCTGTACTACCTCAGCCCGATCCCCCTGGCCACGTTGTTGCTGGCGTGGCTGTGCTGGCATGGCATCCGCCATCAGCGTCCGATCCTGCCGTTCGGCACGGCGATCGGCTTGTTCCTGCTCGCCTACGGCGGACTGGTGGTGTCGAATGCGCCCTACCTGGTGCCACCGTCGATGACGATCTGGCAAGCCGCATCGCATCCCTCTTCGCAATTGTTTTATCTGGTCGGCGCATCGATCCTGATACCGATGATCCTGATTTATACCGTGGTGGTGTTCTGGCTGTTTCGCGGAAAAATCCGGCTGGGCGAGGGTTATCACTGAGGCCGCGAGAACGATCACCGTCTGATCAACCGAATGATGTCGCATGACTGAACATTTCCTTCAGCGCTGGTCCCGGCGCAAGGTGGAAAGCGCCGCTGGCTCGTCGACCGCAGAGCCGCGTTCCATGTCGCCTGCACCATCGTCCGCAGCACCCTGAATCCGCAACCGGTGCGGCAGGTAGCGGCGGCGTCGACGGACGTGACCGCCACCGATGCAGGCACACAGGATGCAGCCGACCCTGCCGATGCGGACAACAACGTGCGGGCAGCAGCGAAGGAAGTCGACGATGCGGAAAATTCCAGTCCGCAGACACATGCCGCCATGCCGAAGATGGCGGCGCTGCTGGCCGACGCCGCCGGTCCTCTGCCCGAGCCAGTACCGGCGGTGCACTACCGCTCTCAAGGCCGCACGCTGATCATCGGTCGGGGCGACACCGCACTGCAATGGGCGACCCAACTGCAAGGACAGCTCGAGGTCACGGCGCTGCTGACCGAACGGCCTGCGCAAATGTCGACCGGGTCCGACTTCCGGGTGCTCGCGGGTTCCGATATTCAACTCGATGACCAGGCCGAAGCTTTTTGCTGCATCGTCTGCAACAAGCCGATCGGCACCGTCAAGGTGATCGAGAACTTGTTTCTGAAGCTAGGCAGCCACAGCGCCTTTGCCGGCAATCCCGATCGGCTGCGCATGTGCGCCGACTACCGCGTGATCGGCATGATGGGCACCGGATCAGGCCAGACCACGATCGCGCCTCCGGCCCATGTTGGCACGCGCGAACTACAAAGGCCGCGTTCTTGATCGCACTAACCGCTGCCTCGCATAAGCATGACAAAAATCAAATCTTGGGTATCCGCTACTGAAGTCTTTCAAGCAAACCGCTGCTCTATGCAAGTAAGACGCACTTGTGGCGCGGCGGCATGCCGCCCTGCCTTGCCAGCCCATCAGCCTGGCTTGCCTGACTTGAACCGGACCCGACCCATGACCCTCCGCTGCGAATTTTCGAAATGAATGCCGAGATGGCAAGCGTAGCCTCGGCAATAGGTTTGAGCGATATCGGCGCGATGGTTTCGAGCGAGGATCAGGCGCGCGCCGGTCTGTATGCCCTGATCGCAGCGCTGCTGTTGCAGGCGCCGCAGCCTTCCCTGTTGACCGCAATCGCCGCGGCAGCGCCCATGGCGAACGCCGCCGCTGAAGTCGCTCCCCTGGCGCAAGCATGGTCCGGCTTCATACGCGCGGCCGCCACCACCGATGCTGAGGCAGCATCAGACCAATTCTACGCCCTGTTCATCGGCGTCGGCACGCCGGCGGTAAACCCTTACGCCTCCCGCTACCTGGTCGGCTTCCTGATGGAAAAGCCGCTAGCCGCATTGCGCGACGACCTGGCGGCGCTTGGACTGCGCCGGGCCGCCGGCCAGCGAGAACTCGAGGACCATCTGGGCGCACTGTGCGAAGTCATGCGTGTGCTGATCGTCGGTACCGCGCACCTGCCGGGTCGCAGTCTGCAAGTGCAGCGGCGCTTTTTCCTGCAGCACCTGGCGCCGTGGTACGGCAACTGCCTGGACGACATGCGTGATGTCGGCGACACGCCGTTCTACGGCTGCGTAGCCGATTTTGCCCAAGCGTTTTTTGCAGTGGAATTTCAGGCATTCGAAATGGAAGACGACTGGGTCGATGCCGAAGAAGCATTCGACCTGTGATGCAGGTTCAAGCCAAAAAGGAGACGCAATCGATGGGTTCCCGTACGTCTGTAGCACCGCTTCATGCCGATTCGACCGACCCGGCAAAGCTGCCGAAGCTTCTGGAGCCGTCCACCAGTTTGCCGCGTCGCCATTTCCTCGCAGCGGCGGCTGCCGCGCCAGCAGTGGCCGTGTGCGCGCTGCTGAGCCGTCCGCGCGAGGTGCCGGCCGCCACGCCGGTTGCCATCCAGGAGACGACGCCCGACACGGAGGTCGGTCCGACCAGGCCGCACTCGAAAAACAGGAACTCTCTGCCAGCATGGACCAGGTAGCGAACCGCTGGCGCACCCGCGCGGCTGCGTCCGGTTGGGACGTGCATCCGCCGACACCGGTCGCGCCAGCCTCAGGCATCGGTGCGCCGGCAGCGCAAGCCGAACCGGCCAGCAAACTCGGCGCAGCCGCCACCGCACCGGTGCGCAGTGAAAAACTGGGAACCGCGCCACCCAGCGCCGACGTCAAGGATCCGGCCAAGAAGGGAAAGTAATCGCGTGCCAGTCGAGTTACCCGACGAAAGACAATCGTGCTGATCGCGAGCCTGCCGATTGCCGTGGTGATGGAGCGCCGCACCGTGCATCACCGCTGGGCCGACGACGCCTGGTCGGCAATCGGCGTGGTGACCGATCCGGGTGGACTGGCATTGCAGCACGAAGGGGCAACCGGTCCCAAGCCGCACTTGAGCCTCACCACCGGCTTGCAGCTGGAATTGCACCCGGATGAAAACGACGGCTACTTCGAAAACTGGATCGCGCCGGCTCCGAAAATTTTTGTCCTGTGGCGCGTGACGGGAGATCGTGCCACCGCCGTCGCCGCGTCGGTCAGCTATGGTGAGGGCGCGCGCATGCTCGACAGCGGCGAAGCAGCCGACGGCGTACCGATGCCGCCCGACATACACCGCTGGCTCGGCGATTATTTGCGGCTGCATTACCAGCCGCGCAGCCAGACCAAGGGATACCGGCGCTGAAGCTGCGTTTCAAGCCGAGATTTAACCTGGAACTTCGAGATGGCATCCTGGCTTGGTACTCACTTGCCACCGCACGTTCAGGTCGTCGCTTTCGTGACCACCTTGCTACTGTCAAAAAAACCCTGGAAGCGCGCGATCTTGCCGCTGTCGTCGAATTCCAGCAGGCTCACGCCCTCGTAATCGATCGGCGAGCCGGTCAGGTGGGTTCCGGTCGAGCGCCAGAACAGACCGGCCGCCCGATTGCTGGACGTGACATCGAAAAACTCCGAATGGATATCCTTGAAGGTGGTGCGGTAATTTTGCCAGAATGCCGCAATCTGCTCGCGGCCCGCACGCGGCGGGCCGTCGCGCTGGATGATCGGGTTGCTCAACTGCGCGTCGTCGGCGAACAGGTCGACGATGCGGTCGATACCCGCCTGGTCGCCGTTTTCGATGGCGTGCAATGCATTGATGAAGCGTTCTGCGGTCTGTTGGGCGGTCTGTTGGTCCATGTCGGCTCCGAGGTTCTGTCGAATGGTTCAATCGAGGTGGAAATCGACTTGTAGATCGGTTGGTCCACGTCCAACCGTTGGGAGTCCTTGCAACGCGCGAAGTTCTCGGATCGAAAACCGACCAGATCAAGTTTTGGCCATCGCTCGGCTGCTTGCCGAAAGCGGAATGGTCGATGCCTGCATGTCCAACGCATTTTCCTATTTTACGGAAAAGATGGACGATTGTTCCAGGTCGGCCGCAATTTCGGCACTCAGACGCGCCAGCGCCCGGTCGAAGGCAGCGGCAAGGGCCTCCTCGCCCGGCCCGCGCACCAGCTCGCGTGCGATGGCCCCCTGCGGCTTGCCATTCAACGTCCTTGGCGAGCGCACGGTCCACCGTGCCTGCACCGTCACGGCTTCGCCAGGCACCGCATCGAACCGGGTGATCTCGATAGCGATGCGGCGATCGGCGCCCGCGCTGGATGGGCTGTCCTGAGGCACGACGTCGACCTGCGGCAGCAGCGTCGACAGATTGGCTGCCACCACGCCACCGATCTCGGTTGCCAGAGACTGCGCCCATCGATGCTGTTCCAGGATATCTACCTTGTTGGCACCACGCCGCACCACCAATTGCGGCCGATCGACGATCTCCGGAATGGTGATCGGTCCAACGGTTATTTGTCGCACCTCGGTTGCGCGGGGGGGCGCCAGATCCGGCGCCTTGGCGACCGGACTCAAGGTATAAAAATGTTCGCGCGGCGTGCCGACGCATGCGCACAGGACCAGTGCCGCCAGCGCAGCGGATGCGACGGCAGCGGCTGCGCGAAGGCGGGCGACGAAATCCGGTCGCAGTAGATGGGTTGAATAGCGTGGGATCACGGCGCCTCCTTCTTGCCGCGAATGAGCGACTCCGGATGGCGGCTCAAGTAATCGGTCAGCACCCGCAGCGCCTGCGCCGCCCGCGTGACTTCTTTCAGGGTCTGTTGCAGGTTGTCCTGGACCGGCGCATCCGGCGCCAGCAAGCGGTCTGCATTGCCCAGCGCCTGGCGCGCCTGCGCCAGGGTGCCCTGCAGTTCTGGCAGGATTGCGCTGTTGAGCCGACCGACCACTTGATCGGCGCTGCGCAGCGTCTGGTTCAAGGTCTTCAAGGTGCGGTCGAGGTCGGTGCCGATGGCGTCGAACGGTACCTTGTCGAGCTTGCGGGCGATGTTGCCGATCGTTTCTTGAATGTCTTCCAGGGGTGCGGCCACGGTGGGCAAGACCACGGGCTTGTGGTTCCAGTCGATTCTGGCAGGCGCAGCGCGCGGAAACAGATCGAGCGCCACATACAGCTGACCGGTGATCAGGTTGGCGCTTTTCAGCTGAGCCCGAAAACCGCGCGACACCATCCGGTCCAGCAGTATGCGTGGATTGCGCTCCATGGCCGACAGTTCCGGGCCGCCGATCCGATACCGCGAACGCATGCGCTCCGGGAAAATCGCAATCTCCACCGGAAAGCGCAAGACCTTGGCCTCGCGGTCGTATTCGACACTGACGGCGCGCACTTCCCCGATCACGATCCCATGAAAATCGACCGGTGCGCCTGACGCCAGGCCGCGCAGCGATTCCTTGAAGTACAGCAGATAGGTGTGGACTTCTTCGGTGAGGTTCTTCAGGGCCGCGGCCCGGTCGCCATACAGCCGGAAGGTGGCGCCGGCCGCCGCCGGTGCGCCCTGCGGCGTATCGGGCAAGGATTCGAAGGCAATCCCGCCGACCAGCACCGATATGATCGATTCGGTATTGAGCTTGATGCCGGAGGCTTCGATCGAGGCATCGATGCCACTGGCGTGCCAGAAGCGCACGTTGTCGGTCACCAGCGCGTCGTTCGGGGCACTGACAAAAATTTCCAGCGTGACGCCCTTGCCATCGCGGTCCAGGGTGTAACCGGTGACGTTGCCGACCGGTACCCGGCGATAGTAGGCGGGTGCGCCGATGTAGAGCGATCCGATATTGTCGGCATGCAGGACGAACAGCCGGCCGGCCGTGTCAGAAGTCACCGGCGGCGGCGCTTCCAGTCCGGTGAATGCCTGCCGCCGGCTGTCCGACTTGCCGGCATCGACGTCGATGTAGGCACCCGAAAGCAAAGTGCTCAGGCCGGAAATCGTGTTGACCGAAATG
>JAYUWF010000049.1:0-7438 GCA_043753685.1 Herminiimonas sp. | reverse complement strand
TGAATCGCCACCACCCAAATTCAAGCCCACCTGTTTCAGGAAGGTGCGCACCTGGTTCAGCTTTTCCTTGGTGGGCTGCGCATGCACGCGATAGACGGCCGGATGCTTGTGACGCTCCAGCAGGTCGGCCGCACAGACGTTTGCCGCCAGCATGCACTCTTCAATGATCTTGTGCGCATCGTTGCGGGTGCGCGGCAAAATCTGTTCGATCTTGCCGACTGCATTGCAGACGATATAGGTTTCGGTGGTTTCGAAATCGATCGCGCCGCGTTCGTGGCGCGCATGCAGCAGCGCGTGATAGACCTCGTTCAGATGCAACAGATGCGGCACCAGTCCCGGCCGCTTGGCCGCTTCGGTGCCTTTGGTGTTGGACAGGATCGAGGCGACTTCGGTGTAGGTCAGGCGCGCCGCGGAATGGATCACGGCCGGATAGAACTGATAGGCCTTGACCTCGCCTTTTGCAGTGATCACGGCGTCGCACACCAGCGTCAGACGGTCGACCGCCGGATTGAGCGAGCAGAGACCATTCGAGAGCTTTTCGGGCAGCATCGGAATCACGCGACGCGGAAAATACACAGAGGTGCTGCGCTCGAGCGCATCGACATCCAGCGCATCGTTCGGCTTGACGTAATGGCTGACATCGGCAATTGCCACGATCAGGCGGAATCCTTCGGTGCGGCCGATCTTCACCGGTTCGCAGTAGACGGCATCGTCAAAGTCGCGCGCGTCTTCGCC
The DNA here is from genome assembly GCA_043753685.1 of Herminiimonas sp. Lineage (GTDB taxonomy): Bacteria > Pseudomonadota > Gammaproteobacteria > Burkholderiales > Burkholderiaceae_D > JANXSS01. The sequence goes on along the minus strand of JAYUWF010000049.1, from coordinate 6,703 downwards.
ATCGATCGTCACCAGCGGGACATCGCGCAGGTCGACCCGCTCAGCGAGATCGGACGGACGGACTTCGCTCGGCAGCCTGGCAGCCATCTTCTTGGCCGCCTCGGAAAATTCATGCGGCACGCCATACTTGCGCACCGCGATTTCGATCTCCATGCCCGGGTCGTCGATGTCGCCCAGGACTTCGACGATCTTGCCGACTGCCTGCGAATAACGCGACGGCTGTTCGGTCAACTCCAGGCTGACCACCTGGCCGGTCTTGGCCTTGCCGGGTGAGCCCGACAGCAGGATGTCCTGGCCGATGCGCTTGTCTTCGGGTGCGACGATCCAGACGCCGTTTTCGTTGAGCAGGCGGCCGATGACGTGGGTATTGGCACGGCTCACTACTTCGACGATGGTGCCTTCCGGGCGGCCACGGCGGTCGGTGCCGATCAGGCGCGCCATGACGCGGTCGCCGTGCAGCACTTTCTGCATTTCTTTTTCGGGCAGGAAGATGTCGTCACCGCCCTCGTCCGGCACCAGGAAGCCGTAGCCATCGCGATGACTGGAGACCCGGCCCTCGATGAAATTGGTGAGATGGGCCAGCTGATAGCCGCCGTTGCGGTCGGGCTTGATCTGGCCGTCGCGTTCCATGGCGTTGAGACGGCGCGTCAGACCGTCGAGTTCGTCCAGCTTGACGTCGAGGGCGGCGGCGAGAGCTGCGCTGTCCTGTGGTTCGGTAGCCTTGCGCAGGATGCCGAGAATTTCCTCGCGGCTGGGAATGGTGTAGGGATATTGGCTCAAAAGGTACTTGGTTCTTTATGGTTCGTTATGGTTTGCTCGATGGGCGCATTCGGTGCACCCGTCTTAGTGCCGGAAATTCGGCTTCGGGTTCGGCTGTGTGTTCAGCCTGCGATGCAGTGTTCGATTCAGCGTTGACATGAACCTGCAAGGCCCGCGGTACTGCATGCCGCGCCGCTAGTGTAACGGAGGACGGCTCTTCGCGTCCAAAACACTGGCGCAAGCCATTTTCCGGGCGAGTGATGAAAGCCGATTTTTACCCGGGTTTCCAATTGACTTCATTTGTTTTTCCGCTATAATCGCTGTCTTCGCAGGGCCCACGTGGCGGAATTGGTAGACGCGCATGGTTCAGGTCCATGTGCCTTAGGGTGTGGGGGTTCGAGTCCCTCCGTGGGCACCACGGTTTCAAGAAAAACCCGTTGATTCGTCAACGGGTTTTTTGTTTTCCGCTACCGCTCGGCCTCGGTCAGCCTGGCTCGGTCTTGCCTTTTTTCAGCCAGGCCGCCAGCTGCTCGACGCGCAATCCATCGTAGCGCTCGAACGGCTGATGAATCCAGGGATTGTGCGGCAGGTGTTGCAGGAAAAAATCCGGTTTCAAGACCGAGCATTCCTTGTACCAGATCACCGCCGACTTGATTTCGGTGACCGCCGGATAGGCGCCCGACAGATGCTGCTGCACCTTCTGCAAGGTCACGCCCGAATCCACCAGATCGTCCACCAGCAGAACCCGCCCGGCCAATGGACCACGAATCATCGTGATGCCGGAGGCGATGTCCAGGTTGCCTTGTACCTTGCCGGCTTCCGCCCGATAGGAACTGGTCGAGAGGATCGCCAGCGGCACATCGAAAAGGCGCGACAACACGTCACCCGGGCGCAGTCCACCGCGCGCAAGGCACAGAATCTGGTCGAACTTCCAGCCAGACTCATGCACCAGCAGCGCCAGTTCCTCGATGGCGTGGTGGTATTCGTTCCAGGTGACCCACAGGTCGTTTTTCGTCGACGGCGGTACATCGTTCGGCATGCTCGACATCCCCGGCCTACTTGAAAGGATGTCGCAGCACGATCGTCTCTTCACGATCCGGCCCGGTCGACACCATGTCGATCGGCACGCCGACCAGTGCTTCGATCCGCTTGACGTAGGCGCGTGCATTGGGCGGCAACGCCGCCAGCGATTTCGCGCCAACCGTGCTTTCGGTCCAGCCCGGCAACTCTTCGTAGATCGGTTCGCACCGTGCCGCATCTTCGGCGCCGACCGGGAAGATGTCGACGGTCTTGTCGCCCAGCCGATAGCCGGTGCAGATCTTCAGCGTCGCCAGTCCGTCCAGCACGTCGAGCTTGGTCAGGCACATGCCGGAGACACCATTGATCTGCACTGAACGCTTGAGCACCGCGGCATCGAACCAGCCGCAGCGGCGCGCCCGCCCGGTGACGGTGCCGAATTCATGGCCGACGGCCGACAGATGCTTGCCGACGCCTTCGTCAGTACCGAGTTCCGACGGGAACGGACCGGAACCGACGCGGGTGGTGTAGGCCTTGGTGATGCCCAGGATGTAGTGCAGCATGTTCGGTCCGACACCGGAGCCGGCCGCGGCATTCCCGGCCACGCAATTGCTGGACGTGACGAAGGGATAGGTGCCATGGTCGACGTCGAGCAGGCTGCCCTGCGCGCCTTCGAACAACAGGCTGGCGCCGCCGTTGTGGGCGGCATACAGCGCGCTGGAGACATCGCCGACCATCGGCGCGATGCGCGCCACGTTGCCCATCGCATCGTCGTAGGTTTTCTGGAAGTCGACCGCATCGGCTTTCAGGTATTGCGTTAGCACGAAGTTGTAATAGTCGAGATTCTCACGCAGCTTCTCGGCAAAGCGCGCTTCGTTGAGCAGGTCGGCGAGGCGAATCGCGCGCCGCGCGACCTTGTCCTCGTAGGCCGGACCGATGCCCTTGCCGGTGGTGCCGATCTTGGCGGCGCCGCGTGCGATCTCGCGCGCGCTGTCGAGGGCGGTGTGATAAGGCAGGATCAAGGGACAGGCTTCCGAGACCATCAGGCGCGACGCCACGTCCAGCCCGTTGGCTTCGAGCTTGTCGATTTCACGCAACAGGTCCGGTACCGACAGCACAACGCCATTGCCGATGTAACAGGCCACACCGGCGCGCATGATGCCCGACGGGATCAGCTGCAGCGCGGTCTTCTTGCCGCCGATGACCAGCGTGTGGCCGGCGTTGTGTCCGCCCTGGAACCGAACCACGCCCTGCGCATGGTCGGTCAGCCAGTCGACGATCTTTCCCTTGCCTTCATCGCCCCACTGGGTGCCGATGACGACGACGTTCTTAGCCATGCTCTTTTGTGACATCGTTCAACCTAAATTTTTGATGATCCAGTTGCCATTTTCCAGTCCGAGTGCGCGATCGCAATCGAACTCTTCCAGTTCGTCATCGTGCCCCGGCAGGGTCTGAATGACGATTTCGCCAGCCGCGCGCAATTGCGCCAGCCGGGCATGCAGTTGCGGATCGCGGCTCCAGGGCGCACGGATGGCGCGCTTTGGCTCTGCCACCGGCAGCAGCCGCGACAATTCGCGCAGGTCCATCGAAAAGCCGGTCGCCGGACGGGCACGGCCGAACGCTTCGCCCACGTGATCGTACCGCCCGCCACGCGCCACCGCGTTGGGCAGGTTCGGTACGTACAGCGCAAAGGTCGCGCCGCTTTCGTATTGATAACCGCGCAAATCGGCCAGATCGATCGTGACGGCCGCATTGCCGGCCAGCTGCACCAGGCTCTGCAATTCATCCAGTGCGGCGCCGATGCCCGCCAGCGACGGCAGGATCGCCCTGGCCCGGGCCAGCACCTCGACTTCGCCGTACAGACCTGGCAGCGCCAGCAAGGCATCGCGGGTGGCTGTCTGGCAATCGACCGTTGCGCCTTGCAAGCCAGGCAGATCCTTGGCCCGCAACAGCGCCACCAATTCTGCTTCGCGCTTGCCGGCGACGGGGTCGGCGCCGATGATGGCGCGGATCACGCCGACATGGCACAGGTCCAGCCGCACCTGGCTAAAACCCGCCAGGGCAAGCGCGGCCAGCGCCAGTTGCTGAATTTCGGCATCGGCTTCCAGACCGGCATGGCCGTAGATTTCGGCGCCGATCTGCAGTGGCTCCCGCGTCGCATGCAAACCGAACGGCCGGGTGTGCAGAACGCTGCCCGCGTAACAAAGGCGCGTGACACTGGTGCGGTTGAGCAGATGGGCATCGATGCGCGCGACCTGGGTCGTCATGTCGGCGCGGATGCCGATCGTGCGCCCCGAAAGCTGATCGATCAGCTTGAAGGTGCGCAAGTCGACATCCTGGCCGGCGCCTGTCAGCAGCGACTCGATGTATTCCAGCAGAGGCGGCATGACGAGCTCGTAACCGTAGGAGCGGAACAGATCGAGCATCGCACGGCGCAATTCTTCGATCTTGCGCGCTTCCGAGGGCAAGACGTCGGCGATGTTTTCAGGTAGAAGCCAGTTCGGCATGGGGACCAGGGATAACCTTAAAAAGATTCAGCAACTGCGGCAGGTGGGATCAAATCGGACCATCTCAGGTGCGACAGCAACAGAATGCCGCGGCGCCCGGGTGCGACAACGTCGCTCACCTTGCAGCCGCGGCAGTGCTTGGGGTACTGCTCCGCTATTTTTTACGCGCTGGCTCGGCCGCTGCCGTGCCACCGGAACTCTTGAAATATTTAAAGAATTCCGAGTTCGGATCCATCACCACGACATCGCTGTGGTTCTTGAAGCTGGCCCGGTACGCTTCCAGGCTTCGGTAGAACTTGTAGAACTCGGGATTCTGGCCGAATGCCTGTGCATACGTTGCCGATGCCTTCGCATCACCCTCGCCGCGAATGTTTTCGGCATCGCGATAGGCTTCCGCAAGGATCACGGTGCGCTGCCGGTCCGCATCGGCACGGATTTTTTCCGATTCCGCGGAGCCGGTCGAGCGTAACTCGTTGGCGACCCGGGTCCGCTCGGACTTCATGCGGTCGTACACCGAGTTGTTGATGTTCTCGACATAGTCGACCCGCTTCAAGCGCACGTCGACGATTTCGACGCCGATCTGCAAGGCTTCGTCGCCAACCTTTTTCTGGATCGCGCCCATCACCTTGCCGCGTTCCCCGGAAATCACTTCCCGCACGGTGCGCTTGGTGATTTCATCATTCAGCGCAGCCTTGATGATCTGCAGCATGCGGTCGTTGGCGCGCCGCTCATCGCCGCCGAAGCTGACGAAATACAGCTTCGGATCGACGATATGCCATTTGACATAGGCGTCGACCAGGATGTTCTTCTTCTCCGCCGTGATGAAGCGTTCGGCGTCCGGCGTATCCAGCGTAAGGATGCGATTATCCAGAAACAGTACATTCTGGAACGGTGGCGGCAGCTTGAAGTGCAGTCCCGGCTCGCGGATGATGCGCTTGACTTCGCCAAGCGCGAACACGATGGCGAACTGACGCTGGTCGACAACGAACAGACTGGCCATCAGGAGCCAGATCGCAATCAGCAGAACGATTCCATACGAAACGATGCGGTTCATCAGCGAGCCTCCCGATCACGCGAATCGCGGCTCTCGCGGCTGCGCAGATCCTTCAGCCGCTGCGATTCGAGCGCCTGCAGCGGATCGGGCGCCGGACTGATGCCGGCCGCACCGGAACCTGTCGGCGCAGCACTCCGCGTTGCAACGGCATCGTTGGCTGTCGCCTGCGCAATCAGTTTGTCGAGCGGAAGATAGATCAGGCTGTTGCCATTCTTGGCATCCACCATGATCTTGGTCGTGCTGGAAAAAATCTGTTGCATGGTCTCGAGATACATCCGGTCGCGGGTGATGCCTGGTGCCTTTTGATATTCCGCCAGCACTTGCTTGAAACGCGAGGCATCACCCTGCGCGTTGGCGGTGACGCGGGCGCGATACGCTTCCGACTCCTGCATCAGGCGCGAGGCGGCGCCGCGGGCCTTGGGAATCACGTCATTCGCATACGCCTGGCCTTCGTTCTTCTGCCGCTCGCGGTCTTGCCCGGCCTTGACCGCATCGTCGAAGGCGGCCTGCACCTGCTCCGGCGGCTGCACGCCCTGCATCGTGACATTCGTGATCGATACGCCCGCCTTGTAGCGGTCGACGATCTGCTGCATCAGCTGACCTGCGTCGAGCGCGATTTTTTCCCGCCCTTCATACAGGACGAAATCCATCTTGCTCTTGCCGACGATTTCACGCATTGAGGTTTCGGCGACCTGGCGGATCATTTCTTCCTGATCGCGATTGCGGAACACCCAGTCGGCCGCATCCTTGAGCTTGTACTGCACTGCAAACTGGATGTCGATGATGTTTTCATCATCGGTCAGCATCAGTGCCTCTTTCGGCTGCTTGTTCTTGACGGTGGTGCGATAACCGACTTCCATGGTGCGGACTTGGGAAACGTTGACGACTTCGTGGCTCTGGATCGGATACGGCCAGCGCCAGTTGAAGCCGGCCGGCGTCATGTGACTGTATTTACCGAAGGTCATGACCACGCCGGTCTGGCCTTCGGAAATGGTGAAAAACCCGCTTACCAGCCACAGGAACGCCACCACTGCGACCAGGATACCTGCGCCGATCCCGGCGCCGCGCACATCCGGGCGGAAGCCGCCACCATTATTGCCGCCGCCGTTGTTGCCACCGCCACCGCCGCTCTTGCCGCCCAGTAGCCGGTTGAGGCGCTGATTGAAATCGCGCCACAGCTGGTCGAGATCCGGCGGCCCTTCACCGGGCTTCTTGCCGTCCTGCGCCCGATGCGGCTTTTCATCATCGTTGCTGCGTCCCCAACGGGGATCGTTGATGTTGAACTTCAAGCCGAGTTTTTTTATTAAGGAAACAAGCATTCTGTCGCGATCTGCTTTAATAGTGGGTTGGAATGCTGGTAACCAGA
>JAYUWF010000048.1:0-22458 GCA_043753685.1 Herminiimonas sp. | reverse complement strand
TTCTTCCAGCAGCGCTTCCAGGGTCTGGCAATAACGGTCGGCCGGCGCATCGCCGATGATGTCGGCCGGATTGGCACGCGACCAGGTAGGCGGCAGTACCTCGTCGAGATGCGCAACGGTCGACGCCGACAGCGTTGCCAGCGTGCCGCCGGCAGACACCAGCGCATCGGTTGCCATCACGCCGGGACCGCCGCCGTTGGTCATGATGGCCAGCCGCTCACCGACGAAAGGACGTGCCCGCGCCAGCGTCTCGACAGCGCCGAACAAGGCTTCCGTGGTCAACACCCGCAGCATGCCGGCGCGGCGGATGGCGGCGTCGTAGACATCGTCCGATCCTGCCAGGGCGCCGGTATGGGACGCCGCCGCCCGCGCGCCTTCCGGCATGCGCCCGGACTTGACCACCAGGGTCGGCTTGCTGCGGGCTGCCGCGCGCGCGGCCGACATGAACTTGCGGGCGTGCTTGATATCCTCGATGTAGAGCAGGATGGCGCGGGTACTGGCGTCGCCTGCCAGGTAATCCAGGACGTCGCCGAAGTCGATGTCGGCGCCGTCACCGAGGGAAATGAATTTCGAAAACCCGATACCGCGCTCTCCTGCCCAATCGAGCACGGCTGTCACCAGCGCGCCGGACTGCGAAACAAACGCGATCTGGCCGGGCGCCGCGCCGGTATGCGCAAAGCTGGCATTCAAGCCGATGCCAGGCACCAGCAGCCCGACGCAGTTCGGCCCCAGGATGCGCAGCAGGTAGGGTTTGGCGGCATCGAGCATGGCTTGCTTGAGCGTGACGCCGTCGTCATTCCTGATCTGTCCCAGGCCGGCCGTCAGGACGATTGCCGCGCGCGTGCCGCGTTCGCCGAGCTCGCGGATCAGGCCCGGGACGGTTGCCGGCGGCGTACAGATGATCGCCAGCGACGGCGCCTGCGGCAGGCTGGCGACCGACGGATACACCTGCAGACCGGCCAGGCTGTCGTACTTCGGATTGACCGGCAGGATCGGACCCTGGAAGCCCCCGGCAACCAGATTGCGCAGCACGGTGGCGCCGACGCTGTGCGGACGTTGGGAAGCGCCGATAACGGCGACCGATGTCGGGTTGAAAAGGTGCTGGAGATTTCGAATGGTCATGCGCGTCCCTGAAGGTCAATCACCGGCCGATACTAGCATCGGCCGGTTCATGCGGGACTGACGACAGCCGCGTTAAAAACGCCTATGCGACGCTTACGCGATGCGGATCAATTTCTTGTTGACGAATTCCTGGATGCCGGCGCCCGACAGTTCGCGCCCGTAACCCGAATTCTTGATGCCGCCAAACGGCAGGTCCGGTGAAGACGAAGCAGCGCGATTGATGAAGACCATCCCGGTCTCGACCCGGCTGGCCACCCGCTTGGCACGCTCGATATCCTGCGTGAACACCGAACCACCCAGGCCGAACGGCGAATCGTTTGCAAGAGCAATGGCCGCGTTCTCGTCGGCGACGCGGAAGAACAATGCCACGGGCCCAAAAAATTCTTCCGAATACGCCGGATTGTCGGTGCCGATGTCGGTCAGGATGGTCGGTTGCATGAAGGCGCCAGGATGATCGATGCGCGCGCCGCCGGTGACGACGCGGGCGCCTTTTTCGACCGAACGCTCGACCTGTTGCAACAGGGTCTTCAGGGCACCTTCGGAGGACAGCGGCGCCAGGGTGGTGTCCTTGTTCATCGGATCACCCGGCTTGAAGCTTGCCAGCGCCGCCTGGAATTGCGCCAGGAAGGCATCGGCCAGCGCCTCGACCACGATGAAGCGTTTCGATGCCGTACAGGCTTGTCCGGCGTTGCCCATGCGGCCCATCACGGCTGCCTTGACGGCACGCTCGAGGTCGGCGTCTTCCAGCACGATGAAGGCGTCGCTGCCACCGAGTTCCATGGTGGTTTTCTTCAGGTTCTGGCCAGCGCGGGCGGCGACCACGGCGCCGGCGGCTTCACTGCCAGTCAGGGCAACCCCGCGCACCCGTGGGTCGTCGATGACCTGCGCTACCTGGTCCTTCGAAATGAACAGGTTGGTGTAGGCGCCGGCCGGTGCGCCCGCTTCGGTCATCAGGCGCTCGAAGGCCAGTGCGCATTGCGGCACGTTGGACGCATGCTTGACCATGATGACGTTGCCGGCCATCAGATTCGGCGCAGCAAAGCGCACGATCTGGTAGTACGGAAAATTCCATGGCTCGACACCGAACAGGACGCCGATCGGACTGCTTTCGACGATCGCTTCGCCGGTTTTTGTCGGCAGGATTTCTGGCGCCAAAAAGCGCTCTGCGTGCTCGGCGTAGTAATCGAGGATGGCGGCGCTCAACTGGACTTCACCGCGGCTTTGCGCGATCAGCTTGCCCATCTCGATCGTGATCAGGTTGGCGAATTCATCGGTGCGCTCGCGCATGATGTTGGCGGCTTTTGCCAGGATCGCACTGCGCTCGGCGAAGCTGGTATTGCGCCAGGCATTCTCGTAACAGTGGGCAGCGGTCTTCAAGCGTGATTCCAGCTCGGCGGCATCGCATTCGGGAAAGTTGGCGACGACTTCGGCATTGAACGGATTGGTACTTTGGTAGGCCATGGTTCCTCTGGGTGCGATGGGGTTCGGTGAAGGATCAGCGAGCGCTGTGATGAGTGTCGCTGTGATTCAGGTCGCTCAGGGTATCACCTGGCGCTGAGCGATGCTCGATCAGCTCGCGTCCCTTGAGGAAGGCCATGTTTTCGGCGATCGCCTGCGTGCTGTAGAAAACAGCCGGATCGGACCGTACTACCAGCGGGCCGGCAACGTCGGCCGGCAGTCGGTCCGGGTTCTCGATCTCGATGGTGAAATCCCATTCTTCACCATGGCCATCGAGGGCCGGATTTGACTGGGCGCGTCGATTGGCGCGCACCCGCATCCGTTGACCGTGATAATCCTCGCGTTTCCAGCCTTGTTCTTCGTCCATGACATCCTCCGGTTGATCTGGCATCGGCGGCAGCGGAAATTCCACGGCCGGCCTGGGCTACCAGTGTTCTGAGGTTGATGCTGGAAGATGTGGCGAGCGATGTCGGTACGCTGGGCCGCATTTGCAAGAGGCGCCTTGCAGAATGCCGGCGCCGTAAAGGCGCTTGAAGGTGCATGAAGCTCCGTGAACCGTCGAAATGCAGGGGTGGTGCGAACCTGCCGCGAACTTGAGACCGCCAGGCAGCCGGCTCGTCGCACAACCGCCGTCGAACTGCTCACGCCAGCTTGCGTCGCGCCTGTATTGTCGCCAATAACGCCGATAATTCCCCGGGATCGGCTGGCTTGACGAAATAATGGTCGAAGCCCGCCGCCATCGATTGCTCGCGGTCGAATTGCTTGCCGTAGCCGGTGACGGCGATCAGCGTGGTGTGGGCCAGTTCAGGCAAGGTGCGCAGGCAGCGCGCCAGTTGATTGCCATCCATGCCGGGCAGGCCGATGTCGAGCAGGCAAACGTCCGGCGCCTCGATCCGGGCCCGCTCGAGGGCGCGATACGGATCGTATTCGATGCTGACCTGGTGGCCCTCGGCTTCCATGAAGGCGCCCATCATTTCGGCGGCGTCGGCATTGTCGTCGACCACCAGCAAGCGCAATCCATCAGCGCCGCGCGGCAGCAACGATTTGGCCGCCGGCGTGGCAGCGGCATGTTCCGCGTCCAATGCACGAGGCAACGCCAGGCGGAACGTCGAACCCAAACCCTTGCCGGCGCTGTCGGCGGTGATGGTGCCGCCATGCAGCGAGACCAGGCTTTTGACCAGCGCCAGGCCCAGTCCGAGTCCGCCCTGGGACCGGTCGGGGGTGCGTTCGGCCTGGGTGAACAGGTCGAAGACATGCGGCAGCAAGTCAGGTGCGATGCCGATGCCATTGTCTTCGATGCAGATGACGACCTGGTCGACTTCGGCACTGAGACTGAGCCGGAGACGGCCGTTTTCCGGCGTATATTTCGCTGCATTGTTGAGCAGATTGGTAAGCACCTGGACCAGCCGCTTCTGGTCGCCGATCAGTTCGATGCGTTCGGCCGGTACCGCGATCGTCAGCGCGTGATGACGCGCGTTGATCACCGGCCGCGCCTGCTCGACCGCATCGGCAACGATGTCCTGTGCCGCAAGGCGTTTGCGTTCGAGTTCGATCAAGCCGCGCGTGACCCGCGATACATCCAGTAAGTCGTCGACCAGGCGCGTCATGTGGGCCACCTGACGGCTGATGACGTCGCTGGTCTTGCGGATGATTGCCGGATCGAGCGTGGACATGCGCAAGAGCTGCGCCGCCGCGCTGATCGGCGCCAGCGGATTGCGCAGTTCATGCGCCAGCATCGCCAGGAATTCATCCTTGCGCCGGTCCGCTTCGCGCAGGTCTTCCTCGGCGCGCATGCGTTCGGTGATGTCGACCGACACGCCGCGCACCGACACTGCCACGCCCTCGGCATTGCAGACGATCTGCCCGCGCACATCGAGCCACAGGATGGCGCCGGTGTCGGGACGGATCAGGCGCACCGTCTCGCGGTAGCTGCCGCGTTCGGCAATCGCCTTGGCGCGCGCCGCGTGCAGCCTGGGCATGTCTTCCGGATGCAACGATTCCCAGACCGAACTGACACTGGTCCAGTCGCCGCCGAAGACCGCCATGGCATTTTCTGAAAACCGCACTTCGCTGCTGACCAGGTCGAGGTCCCAGATCACCATGCGGGCGGCCAGCATGCCGTCCTGCAAGCGTTGCTCGGAATCGCGCTGCGCCTGCTGCGCCAGATAGGTTTCGGTCACATCGTGACCCTGGGCGAAAATACCCGACACGGTACCGTCGGCGTTGAACAACGGCTGACACAGCAGATCCATGTAGCGGTCGGCCGGCACGCCGGTATCGACGTCGTTGATCGAGGCCTTGACGCTGCGTGCCACCACCGCGTTGCCGGTGTTGAAGACACTGTCGAGCATTGCCTCGAAGCCCTGTCCGGCGATATCCGGCAAGGCTTCCCAGACCGGCTTGCCGAGCAGCTCGCGGTGGCCCACCAGTTCGTAGTACGCTTGGTTGACCATCTGGAAAACATGCTTCTTGCCGCTCATGATGGCGATGAAACCGGGCGCCTGGTTGAACAGGCTGCTCAGGTGGCTGCGTTCGTCGTTCAGGATGCGGGTCATCGCCTCGTGCATCTGGGCGCGGTTGAAGTTTTCCGGCGTTTCCGGATCTTTCAGCGTTGCCTGGACGGCAGCGACTTCAGCGCTGCGGTCGAAAGAATACAGGCCGGTGACATCGATCGCATTCTGCGCCACCATGACGACGTCGCCGGCGGCGTTGAGCACTGGTGTATGGACCGTGCTCCAGTAACGTTCCTCGAAACGTTTGCCGTCGGGCGTGTCGATCGGCACCGCATAGCGCAGAAACGCCGTGTTGTGCGGCAGCTTGGTAGCAATCGCCTGCAACAGCGACGAGCGCACGACTTCGATATTGGTAGAGTCCGGATCGTCGGGGTTGGACGGGAAGGCATCGAACACCGGCTGGCCGATGATGTCGGCCGCGCGCCCAGTCGCGCGCAGGTAGGCGCGGTTGGCGCCGATGATCACCAGGCTCGTATCCATAAGGAGGTACGGGTAAGGCGATACGTCGAACAGCGCTGCGTAGTCAGGCGTGGGCGGCGTATTCCCCGGGGAATGATCATTGGAGTCGGTCATGCCGGATTCTCGCATGGTTATGCACGGCAATATAGATTTTGTGTCATCGTCGATCGCAGGCGGGCGAGCCGCCGCCCCGATCAGGCGATCGACATCACCGCCCACACACTCGCACAAATGACGGCGGGGCCGCTGCGTGCTGCAGCGGCCCCGTGCCATATTGAAGCCCGATAGGCGTCAGGCCAGCGTGCGAACGCCTGGCTCGCGCGCCCACTGCCGCGTCTTCGCCGCTGCAATGAAGCGATCGACCTTGCCGATATCGACCACGCCGGCGTCCGGCTCGATACCCGCCGCCTTCAAGAGGATCTGCGCGCCACGATCGATGCCGATCGCCTTCAGGTGGCCGAAGGCATCCCGCACGAAGTCCACCGCTGCGGCTTCCTTGACCATCGCGGTGGCCGCTGCATCCGACAACAACACCGCCACCGCATCGAACAGCACCGATGGCGTGCCGGCCAGCTGGCCGTCGATCTTCAAGGCGGAGCCGTCGGCCAGCTTGACCTCGCCGATCTTCGGCGCGATGAATTTCAGGCGCGCGCCGGCAGCCGTGACGGCCTTGCGCACTGCCTCCACCGCGGCGCCGTCGGTGCCATCGTTGACCAGTACGCCGACCATCCGGCCTTCCAGCGTGTCCTTCATCTTGCCGATGATCTGCAGCGCCGGCGATGGATCCCGTTCTTCGGGCGCGACCGCAGCCGGTGGCGCGGGTGGCAGTGCCCTCAGGCCCAGGCCGTTGGCAACGCGCTGCGCCAGATCGCCTTCGATATGACGCAAGTGACCGACGATCGCTTCACGGATATGCGGATGCTCGACCTTCGACAACTCGAACACCAGCGCCGACGCAATGTGCGCCTGCTCGAACGCGGTCTGGCTATGGAAGAACTGGCGCGCCTGGCTGTAATGGTCGGCAAAGGTCTCCGCCCGGATCCGTCCCTTCGATCCATTCTCGGCTACGGCAGCGGTGCGGAAACCCTCGCTCGTCAGCTCGCGCGGACCGGCAGGCGCCAGCGTGTTCGGTTCATATGCCACACGGCCGACCGGTTGGCCCATCTGCATGTGGCCGTCGCGCTGGTTGTTGGCGAACGGGCATTTCGGCGCATTCACCGGAATCTGATGGAAGTTGGGCGACCCGAGGCGCGAGAGCTGCGTATCCAGATACGAATGCAAGCGCCCCTGCAACAGCGGATCGTTGGAGAAATCAATGCCCGGGACCAGGTGCGAAGGACAGAAGGCGACCTGCTCGGTCTCGGCGAAGAAGTTGTTCGGCCAGCGATTCAAGACCATCCGGCCGATCACCTGCAGCGGCACCAGTTCTTCCGGAATCAGCTTGGTGGAATCCAGGTGATCGAACGGGAAGGCCTCGGCCTGCTGTTCCGTAAACAGCTGCACCGCCAGTTCCCATTCCGGGAACGCACCGCCCGTGATCGATTCGAACATATCGCGCCGGTGGTAATCCGGGTCGGCGCCGGCGATCTTGACGGCTTCATCCCACACCGTCGATTGCAGGCCGAGCTTCGGACGCCAGTGGAACTTGACGAAGGTCGAGTCGCCTGCTGCGTTGAGCAAGCGGAATGTATGGATGCCGAAGCCTTCGATCATCCGCAGCGAGCGCGGCAGCGTGCGGTCCGACATCGCCCACATGATCATGTGCATCGATTCGGGCGTGAGCGAAATGTAATCCCAGAAGGTGTCGTGCGCGGACGCCGCCTGCGGAAAGCCGCGATCCGGTTCCATCTTGACCGCATGGATCAAGTCCGGAAACTTGATCGCATCCTGGATGAAGAACACCGGAATGTTATTGCCGACCAGGTCCCAGTTGCCTTCCTTGGTATAAAACTTCACCGCGAAGCCGCGCACGTCACGCGGCGTGTCGATCGAGCCCGAGCCGCCGGCGACCGTTGAAAACCGGGCGAAGAGTTCGGTTTGTTCACCGACCTCGGTCAGGATTTTCGCGGTCGTGTACTGCGCCAGCGATTGGGTCAATTCGAAGAAACCGTGGGCGCCGGTGCCGCGCGCGTGCACGATCCGCTCGGGAATGCGCTCATGGTCGAAATGGGTGATTTTTTCGCGCAGGATGAAGTCTTCCAGCAGCGTTGGGCCGCGCGGATTGGCGCGCAGAGAATTCTGGTTGTCACCGATCGTCAGGCCCTGGTTGGTCGTCAGTGGCTGGGTTCCGGCAGCAGCTTGCTGATGCCACTCGTCACCGTTGCCAGCGGTTGGTGCCGGGACGGTAGCCGGGGCCGGGCCGGGCTTTTGCGGTGCAGGGTTTTTTGCTCTGGTCATTGCTGGGCTCTCCAGGGGTTGCATGGGTCGACAGTGGGAAGCCACCGTAACGTGCGCGCGCGGGCTGTGTATGTACGCGAGCGAACACTCGGGAAACCGCGCCAAGGCTTTGACCGGTTAGCGACCTGTGACCGCATTCCGCACGACCTGTCTGTTTGTCACAACGCAGCAATAATTTTCTCCTAAGCTAAGTGGAATGGCGCACGTTGCTGCGCTAATGTTGCTTTTAAGATGGTGCATGGACGCAATAAAACGTGGCGTCGGTCAGATGGGATGGGGAGTTTTAAATGAACAAGACAAAATTCAATGGCATGGCGTTGATGGGCGTAGGAGGTATGTTGCACGCAACCGGAAAACTCCTGCGCAACCGGCGCTTGCAAGCCAGCGGATTTGCGCTCCAGATCGCCGGACAGTCGCGCTGGGCGATCGGCGACGCTACCCTGCGCGTGGGTGCCCGGTTGCACCCGCCGCGGCCTACGCGTTCGGGATTGCCGAACTGATCCAACCAAACTGATCACCGCGCACTGCGTACCTTGCATTAAGTACCGCGCGCTGATTACCGTTATTGCAACAAGCCGTGCCCCCTGTACGGTTAAACCTTCGTTTCCATCTATACTGTATATCCGTACAGCATCGCTTGAGCCTGCCTTACATCGTTAGTTTTGTTTCGCGGTGTCTGCATGGCCGCCTTTCATGACCTATACCGTGGCTGTTCGCAGCCTGTGCGAATTCACCGCAAAAGAAGGCGACCTCGACTTGCGCTTCACGCCTTCGCCGACGGCGCAGGAAGGCATCGCCGGTCACAAGCTGGTGGCATTGCGCCGCCCCGCACACCATGAATCCGAAGTCAGTCTGTCGGGCAGCTGGAACGAGCTGCTGGTGCGCGGCCGCGCCGACGGTTACGATCCCCAGGCGAACCGGCTCGAAGAGATCAAGACCTTTCGCGGCGATCTGGCCCGCCAGCCGGACAATCATCGGCAGCTGCACTGGGCGCAAGCGAAGATCTACGGCTGGCTGCTGTGCCAGGCGCGCAACCTGAGCGAACTGACCGTGGCGCTGGTCTATTTCGACATCGGCAGCCAGGAAGAGACCGTGTTCAGCATCCACAGCACGGCGCTCGAACTGCAGGCGTTCTTCGACCTGCAGTGCAACCGCTTTCTTGCCTGGGCACGGCAGGAGCTGGCCCATCGCACCGGGCGCGACGATGGGCTGCGCGCACTCGCCTTCGCGCATGACAATTTCCGTCCCGGCCAACGGCTGTTGTCCGAAGCCGTCTACAAGGCCGCCGTCAGCAGCCGCTGTCTGATGGCGCAAGCGCCGACCGGCATCGGCAAATCGATCGGCACGATTTTCCCGCTATTGAAGGCGATGCCCGGCCAGCAGCTCGACAAGCTGTTCTTCCTGACGGCAAAAACTTCCGGACGCCAGGTCGCGCTCGATGCATTGACACGGCTTGGCGCGGGCTCGACGCGACAACCGATGCGCGTGATCGAACTGGTATCGCGCGAGTCGGCTTGCGAACATCCGGGAAATGCCTGTCATGGTGATGGCTGTCCGCTGGCGCGAGGATTCTATGACCGATTGGCCGCAGCGCGCAGTGCGGCGCTGGCGCCGCCTGCGGTGGAGGTAGGTGCGGAGGCATCCGGGCACGCGTACCGGCTCGACCAGGCAAGCGTACGCACGGTCGCCCTGGCCCATGGTATCTGCCCGTATTACCTGGCCCAGGAACTGGTGCGCTGGTGCGACGTGGTGGTGGCCGACTATAACTATTATTTCGACCTGTCGGCGATGCTGCACGCACTGACGCTCGCCAATGACTGGCGCGTTGGACTGCTGATCGACGAAGCCCATAACCTGGTCGAGCGCGCCCGAACGATGTATTCGGCCAGCCTGGATCAGGCCAGCCTGAAGCTGTTGCGCCGCGTGGCACCGGCGGCATTGAAAGCGCCCCTGAAAGGTCTGCAGCGCAGCTGGAATGCGTTGCCACCGGTTGCCGGCGCCGGCGGTACGGCGACGGCAGGCTACGCAGCCCACCCGGCAGTACCGGGCGCGTTCCAGATGAGCTTGCAACAGACGATTGCCGCGATCGGCGAATACTTTGCCGAGCATCCGGGCGAACCATCGACGGCGTTACTGGATTTTTATTTCGAGGCGTTGCATTTCTCGCGCCTGAACGAGTCGTTCGGCCCGCATTCGCTGTTCGACATCACGGCGGTACCGCTGCAGACTGGCAGCGCGGCCAATGCGGGTGCGCTGTCCCGCACGCTCGCCATCCGCAACGCAGTACCGGCGCCGTTCTTGAAGGGACGCTTCGCCAGTGCGCGCACCGCGACCTTGTTTTCCGCGACCTTGAATCCGGAGCGGTTTTACCGCGACATGCTGGGCTTGCCGGACGATGCGGTGTGGACCGACGTACCCTCCCCGTTCGCAGCATCCCAATTGACGGTGCAGGTGGTCGAGCGGATTTCCACGCGCTATGCCGATCGCCAGCGCTCGCTGCTGCCGATCGTGGAATTGATGGCGCGCCAGTATGCGCAGGGCGCCGGCAATTACCTGGCTTTTTTCAGCAGTTTCGATTACCTGCAACAGGTGGTCGCGCTGTTCGTCGAACGCCATCCCGAGGTTCCAGTCTGGCAGCAGGCGCCGCGCATGGACAATCCGGCGCGCGAGGCATTCCTGGCACGCTTTGTCGCCGGCGGTTGCGGCATCGGTTTCGCGGTCCTGGGCGGATCTTTCGGCGAAGGCATCGACCTGCCGGGCGACCGCCTGATCGGCGCCTTCATCGCCACGCTCGGCCTGCCGCAGCTGAACCCCGTGAATGAACAGATGATGGCGAAGATGGAAGCGAGCTTTGCTGCCGGCTACGACTACACGTATCTGTATCCGGGCATCCGCAAGGTGGTGCAGGCGGCGGGCCGGGTGATCCGTACCGAGTCCGACCGGGGCGTGGTGTACCTGATCGACGACCGCTTTATGCGGCCGCAGATCCGGCGCCTGTTGCCGACCTGGTGGAGCGTGCAGGGCGAGCCGGGCGGCGAATCGCAAGCCAGGGTCCGGCCGTCGCATGGCGTCGATTCGAGCGCGGGCGAAGCTCAGAAAAAATCGACGTCATTGTTGACGGCGGCATTGCCCAGCGCGCCGCTGGCGACCAGTTCGTCGTAGAAGCACACCTGGTTACGGCCGTTTTACTTGGCAAAGTACAGCGCCTGATCGGCCTGCCCCAGTATCGTCACGGGCGTCTGGCTGCCGATGCTGACGAAACCGATGCTGATCGTCACATGGTCGATCTGAGGGAAGCAATACGAACCCACACCCTCGCGCAAGCGTTCGAAGGACTTGCGGGCATTGTCCAGCGTGGTCGCGCGCAGCAATATCACGAACTCTTCGCCGCCGAAGCGATACACCCGGTCCTGCTCACGGAAGGCACGTTTCAATATGTTGGCCAGCAGGATCAAGACTTCGTCGCCGTAAAGGTGGCCGTAACGATCGTTGACTTGCTTGAAATGATCGATGTCGATCACGGCCAGCCAATTGTCGATGGCGCCGGCGCGGTCCCGCCGCTCCGGCGACTCGATCGGTGGCATGGTGTCGTCTTCACCCCGGGCGCCGACCAGTTCGCCGAACTGTTGATCGAACGTCTTTCGATTCAACAGCCCAGTCAATGAATCGACTTCGCTGTAATCAAGCAGCGCCAGAAAATTCTTGTAGATCTCGAGCACCGAGACGATCTGCTCGAGTTCGTCGGCGCTCAGCGGCTGCTCGACGGTGAGGCACACGCAACTCCTGGCGTGCTCGCCGCGCCAGATCGGCATCCAGTAAATGATCGACTGATCCGGCCCGGGCGCCAGTGCAAATGGAGCATGCTGTTCGATGCAGCGCAACAGCGCTGGCTGATCGCTCACCGGTTGGCTGCATCGAAGCGCGCCGACTTCGGACGTCAGGGCGCGGACAGGGCGGCCTGCACCTCGGCGCATCCAGCGTTGGCCATTGGCACTCAGAAATTCGAACATGACCACTTCCCTGGCGCCGGCCAGGGGTTGCAATGCATCGGCCAATGCCTGATCAATCATCGGACGCTCGAATTGCCGCGTGATATCGATCAAGTAACGCAACACTGGTTTCATCGAGAAGCGATCAACAGTAGAAGGAACGTCCAGCCCGTTTGATTCTGCTTGCGCCGGATGATCGACCGGTGGCCAGAAGCCGGTCAACAACGATCTTGACAGGTTGGTTAAATCCGGGCAACGAAAAGCTGCCCATCTCGCACCGGAAACCAGTGGACTCGGCAACTGGCCGGGCAGGCAGTGTACCGGCATCGCAGCTGTAGGCGGGTCACTTGTTGACCGGCCCCTTGTTGACCGGCTCCTTGTTCAGCGGAAGCGAATCCGCCACCCCCACCTTCGCGGCCGGCGTGGCTGCGGCGCTGGAACCGGGGTCCGTGCAGGCCGGCAGATTGGCCTGCGGTTGCAACGGCGTGCCGGCAGCCGCACGTGTTTGCAAATAGGCTGCCGCGACCCGGTCCTGCGCAAGGCACAGCTTGTACGCCGCGGTCTTGTCCGAGGCAGTGGTCTTGGCGACGGCTGCTTCTTGCTTGGCCTTTGCTTCGGGACCGGGTTCGGGCAACTTGGCCTGCGCCGGTAGCGCCAGCGCAAGACTGGTCAGGGCGAGAGCGGGCAAACCGTGTAGCAGGGTCGTCGGTTTCAGGTCACGCATCGTCGTCTCCGTTAAGGTTAATTCAGAATGCGGCCGGCGCGGCGCCGGCGTCAGGTCGTGCATGGCCTGGCGGCGGCGCGGTACGAATCCGCGGCACCTTGCCGCTGACGACATCGTCGTACCACAGGTCGTGGTGCTCCCTGGCCCATTCATCGTCGACATGGCCGGTGGTCATGGCTTCCAGCGCGCCTTCCATGCCGATCGACCCAAGGTAGATGTGACCCATTGCCATGCCGGTCACGATGACGGCGCCGGCCAGGTGGATCACGTTGGCGATCTGCATGTTCCCGCGTGAATAGACGATCCCCGGCACCAGCATGTCGAGCACGAAACCGGATGCGCTGACGATCAGCGACAGGCCCACCACGCCGAACCAGAACCAGAGCTTTTCACCGGCATTGAAGCGTCCCGCAGGGGCGTGTTTGCCGCCGAACATGCCGCCCAGGCGCAACAGCCAGGTCAGGTCACCGCGCCCGGGAAAATTGTCCTTCACGAAGATCACGAAGGTGACGATGATCGAGACCGTGAACAAGGGGCCGACAAAGTTGTGCAGGTTCTTGCAGACGAACGCCAGCCAGCCGAACAGCGGATGGCCGAACAGCGGCATCATCACGTATTTGCCGAACAACAGGGTCAGACCCGACAGCGCCAGCAGCACGAAGGTCAGGGCGGTGCTCCAGTGGGCGATGCGCTCGAGGGCGGTGAAGCGCTCGATCAGACGGCCGGTACGAGGCGATTTCAGCCGCACTGGCCCGGCAATGAAATACAGCGCGGCGAGCAGGCCGACCACGCCCAGCAGCATCCAGCCACCAAGGTGCGTCAGCGGGCCGTTGCGGTAATTGCGCCATGCTTCGCCGGCAGTGGTGGCCCTGGCCTGCAGCGGGAACTGCTGTTTCGGCTGGATCAGGACGCCCGCTTCGAGTGCCGGCAGACTGGAATAATTTTTCGTGCCTTCCTTGATGATGCGGAAGGTCGGCGCCGCATTGCCGGGCTGGTCACGAGTACGTTCGGCCTGGTTCTGCTTGAGGATATCGACGGATTCGACGTTCGGTACCAGTGGCTGCCCGAGCTGCGCGCTCGGCACCAGCACGGCGCTCGCTCCCGCTGCCTGCGCCAATGGTCCGGTTGATAATGAAGCCGTCGGCGTTGCGGGCACCGGAGTGGGGCCGACCTTGCCGGCGTCAACCCGGTTCTGCGCCGATGCTGCAAGGCCTGCCAGCAAGCCGATCACCAGCAAGCCCGTCGTGATCCTGTTTTTCATCCGCGCTCCCGGCATGGCGACGACCTCATCAATTGGATTTCACGTACTCGTTCTGGGTCTGGGCGCGCTGCCGCATCTGGGTTTCCCAGCGCACCTTGTCGCCGGCCTGGTAACCGGGCGCGGCGAAACCGTTCTGCACGCCCTGCCACGGCTGGCCGTCGGATTTCGCGGCCGATGTGTTGAGGGATTGGTCACGCTCGTTGCAGCCCGCCAGCGCCAGCACGATGCCAAGCCCGGTAAGCCCGATCAGCACGCGCATCATGATTTTTCCGTCACGGCGGCGGCCGGCGGCTTGGCTTCCGGATGCGGCGCGCGGCCGTAGGCGGTGCCCCAGCCCCAGACTTCGCTGCCTTTGCCACGCCGCATGACGCGGTTGCGGAAGATGTCCGAGATGACGTCGCCGTCACCGCCCAGCAAGGCCTTGGTCGAACACATCTCGGCGCAGATCGGCAGCTTGCCTTCGGCCAGGCGGTTGCGCCCGTACTTGTCGAACTCGGCCTGCGAACCATCGGTCTCCGGTCCGCCCGCACAGAATGTGCACTTGTCCATCTTGCCACGCAAGCCGAAGGTGCCGTTGGACGGAAACTGCGGCGCGCCGAACGGGCAGGCATACGAGCAGTAACCGCAGCCGATGCAGATGTCCTTGTCATGCAGGACCACGCCTTCATCGGTGCGATAGAAACAATCGACCGGGCACACCGCCATGCAGGGCGCGTCCGAACAATGCATGCACGCCACGGAGACCGATTTTTCCTGGCCGATCACTCCATCGTTGATGGTGACGACGCGGCGCCGGTTCACGCCCCACGGCACTTCATGTTCGTTCTTGCAAGCGGTGACGCAGCCGTTGCATTCGATGCAGCGCTCCGAGTCGCAGATGAATTTCATTCGTGCCATGGTGTCCTCGATCCCGATTCTGATTCTGCTTCTAATTACGCAATGCGCTCGACGTTGCAGATCGTGGTTTTCGTTTCCTGCATCATCGTCACCGAGTCGTAGCCGTAAGTCGTGCCGGTATTGACGGCTTCGCCACGCACGATCGGCGCCGCGCCCTCTGGATAGAACGCCAGCATGTCCTTGCCTTGCCACCAGCCGGAGAAATGGAACGGTATGAACACGGTATCGGCCGCCACGCGTGGCGTGACCATCGCCTTGACCTTCAGGCGGCCACCCGGCGGCGTCGTGACGATCACGTATTCGCCATCCCGAATGCCGCGTGCGCTGGCCGCGGCCGCATTGATCTCGACAAAATTTTCTTGCTGCAGCTCTGCCAGCCAGGGGTTGGAACGGGTCTCTTCGCCACCGCCCTCGTATTCGACCAGGCGACCGGACGTCAGAATCAGCGGGAATTTTTCCGCAAGTTTGGTTTCGACGTTCTTGTCCTGGATCGATTTGTAAAGGGTTGGCATGCGCCAGAAGGCACGCTTGTCGTCGTGTGTCGGATACTTGGCTATCAGATCCGGACGGGTGCCGTACAACGGCTCGCGATGCAGCGGTACCGGATCGGGGAAATTCCACACCACGGCGCGCGCCTTGGCGTTGCCGAACGGATGGCAGCCGTGCACTTTCATCACCACGCGCTGGATGCCGCCGGACAGATCGGTCTTCCAGTTCTTGCCCTCGGCTGCCGTTTTTTCAGCCGGCGTCAGGTCGTCCCACCAGCCGAGCTTTTTCAACAGCAAGTGGTCGAATTCGGGGTAACCCATGGTCAGTTCGGCGCCCAGCGAATGCGAGCCCTCTTCGGCCAGCAGACTCACGCCCTCGCGCTCGACACCGAAATTGGCGCGGAAATTGCCCCCGCCATCCATCACATGACGCGAGTTGTCGTACAGGTTGGCTGTGCCCGGATGCTTCATCTCCGGCGTGCCGTAGCACGGCCACGGCAGACCGAAATAATCGCCAGCCATGTCGTACCCCGTCGCCGCATCCTTGCCCGCCGTGCAGCGCAATGTCTTCACGTCGAACAGGTGCATGTTGCGCATGTGCGCTTTCAGACGCAACGGCGACTGGCCGGTGTAACCGATTGACCATGAGCCACGGTTGATTTCTTCGAGCATCGATTCCGGTTCCGGCTCCAGCATCCCGCCTTTGCCCGGGACCAGCTTGATCTTCGCAACCAGTTCCTTGGCAAAGCCAAGTTTTTCGGCGAACTGGTACATGATCATGTGATCGGTGCGCGACTCCCAGAGCGGCTCGATGACTTTTTCGCGCCATTGCAGCGAGCGGTTGGAAGCGGTGACAGAACCCGAGGTCTCGAACTGGGTCGCCGCCGGCAGCAGGTACACGGCGCGATTCGGATTCAATTCCTGGCCGTCGACGGTCATCGCAGCCATCGCCGCCGAGGCCGATGGATAGGGATCGATCACCACCAAGAGGTCGAGCTTGTCGAAGGCTTTTTTCATTTCCAGACCACGCGTCTGGCTGTTCGGCGCATGGCCCCAGAACACCATCGCCTTGACATTGTTGTCCTGGTCGATCAGTTCGTTTTTCTCGAGCACCGCATCGATCCAGCGCGATACGGTGGTGCCGGATTTTTCCATCATCGCCTGCGAGGCGAAGCGGCTTTTGACCCATTCGTAATCGACGCCCCAGACCGCCGACCAGTGCTTCCAGGCGCCAGTGGCCAGGCCGTAATACGCTGGCAGCGAATCTGGATTGGGACCGACGTCGGTGGCGCCCTGGACGTTGTCATGGCCGCGGAAGATATTCGTGCCGCCGCCCGATACGCCGATATTGCCGAGCGCGAGTTGCACGATGCACGAAGCCCGCACGATTGCGTTGCCGATCGTGTGCTGGGTCTGGCCCATGCACCAGACCAGGCTCGACGGCCGGTTCTTGGCCATCGTCTCGGCGACCCGGTAGACCTCGGCTTCCGGAACGCCGCAGGCTTCCTCGACCTTGTCCGGTGTCCACTTGGCGACTTCGGCGCGTACCTGGTCCATGCCGTAGACGCGGTCGTTGATGTACTTGGTGTCTTCCCAGCCGTTCTTGAAAATGTGGAACAGCATGCCCCACAGGAAAGGGATATCGGACCCGGAGCGTATCCGCACGAACTGGTCGGACTTGGCGGCGGTGCGGGTATAGCGCGGATCGACGACGATGATCTTGGCGCCCTTCTCTTTTGCATGCAGCATGTGCAGAAGCGAGACGGGATGCGCTTCGGCTGCGTTCGAGCCGATGTACATGATCGCCTTCGAATTCTGCATGTCGTTGAAGCTGTTGGTCATCGCGCCATAGCCCCAGGTGTTGGCAACGCCGGCCACCGTGGTGGAGTGGCAGATGCGCGCCTGGTGATCGCAATTGTTGGAGCCGAAGAACGAGACGAATTTTCGCAACAGCTGCGCCTGCTCGTTGTTGTGCTTCGACGATCCGACCCAGAACACCGAATCCGGGCCGCTGGTCTTGCGCACGTCGAGCAGCTTGGCTGAAATTTCATTGAGTGCGGTATCCCAGCTGATGCGCTGGTATTTGCCGTTGACCAGCTTCATCGGATACTTCAAGCGGTATTCGCCGTGGCCATGCTCGCGAAGAGCAGCGCCCTTGGCGCAATGCGCACCGAGGTTGATCGGCGAATCGAAGACCGGATTCTGGCGTACCCAGACGCCGTTTTCGACCACTGCGTCGACCGCGCAACCGACCGAGCAATGGGTGCAGACGGTGCGGCGCACCACGATCTTTGCACCGGCCGTATCGGCACCCGGTGCGGCCTTCGCTTTCTGGATCAGCGCCAGCTGGGTGGCGGCGAGACCGGCGCCGATGCCGATGCCAGAGCGGCGCAAAAACGCGCGCCGGTCCATGGTCGGCAGGGCGCTCGACAGGCTGGCCGCCAGACTGGCGGACAGGCGCGATGCCGGTTTGCTCGTGGCCTGGCCAGCGGGCGATTCAGGGGAATGGCCGCTCGGGCCTTTGTGGGTCAGCAGCATGCGGTCGCCTCGGACATCAGATAGTGGTGGTGCGATAGTATTTCTTGACGTGCTCGGTGAGGCGGTAGCTGTTGCCCTCCGGCTCGGCCGGCAAGGCTTGTACCACGCTGCTCACGGGCGCCGCCACCTTGATGGCGGCACCTGCGGCGGCAACCACGCCAAGCCCGGCAAAGAACCGGCGCCGCGTCACTGTTTTTTGCTCTGCCATGAAGGCTCCTGTTCGTTATTCCTGCCGCAGGCACGTCCGGCTCTCTGTAGCCACCGTCAAATTGTAGGCATCGCGGCAACCTCGCCGTGGATGATAACGCGGCGCGTTCAAACGCGCTCGCAATGATTGCACGGTGCAGGGCAGCCTGTTCCTTGATTCAGCTTCGCAATTAATTGACTTGATTGCAAGGTGCAATTGCAGCGTTGCCTGCTTTAAGTGAACTGGGCCACACCGGCGCGCGCCACCCGCGATTCAATCCATGTCGAAGGCCTGCATTTCGACCTCGAAAAACCGGGCTGCCAGCGCTGCAACTGCCGCATGGAACACTGCCTGCGGATGGGCGCGGATGGCATCGCACATGTCACCCAGCCAGCTCTGCATGTGCGTGGCAAAAAACTGCCTTTGCGCGGCCAGGCTGTGCCGGTCGACATGGCTGCCGATGGCGGTTCCGGCGCCGCCGGGCGCACTTTCGGCGGCGATCAGGTAGCGCATCACTTCGCACAGCGAGGCAATATGGTCCTCGCTCTCGACCACGCCATCGACCCGCTCGACGCCGAGCGCGGCCAGGTCGGTGCGCAATGCGGCGAGCGGCTTTTCCATCAGGAAGCCGGAAAGATAGAACGAGCCGTACAGCATGACTTCCGGTTTGCCGATGCCGATGAACAGGCGCTCGTATTCTTCCCGTGCGCGCTCGGCGGCAATGGCAGGCGATCCGGCAGCAAGCAGTGCCTGCGCCGCGCCGACCAGATCACGCCAGGCAGCGGCCAGCACGCCCTCGCCTTGCGCCGGCGCCTGGGCGATCGAGAGCAGCAACACTGCCGAAGGCGGCGCTGCGAACAGCGCCGACAGCAAGCCGTACAGATCGGCGCGGGCGGTTTCCTCGCCTTGGTCGCTGCTGGCGAAATGGATCGGATGTTCAGTCATCAGTCAGCACCTGCGTTTCAGTTCGGTGGTGGTCGTGGCGACCGCAGGGTCGGTGGCGCGAGTTTCCTGCCGGTTCGCCATCATGTCGACGACCCGGCAATCGCCGCACATCCGGATGCGGTCCAGGTTGCCAGCGAATGCGCCGTGCAGGGACAGCTTGGCCAGCATGGTGTCGATCATCTGCACGGTACCGAACGGCTTGTTGCAGCTGATGCAGTGATGCGGCGTGGCCTGATGCAAGATGCGCGGCTGGCGGGCCGGTTCGCCCAGCAACAGGCGCGGTGTCAGGGTGATGGCGTTTTCCGGGCACGTCACTTCGCACAGGCCGCATTGCACGCAATTTCTTTCGACGAAGCGCAATTGCGGCGCGTCGGCATTGTCCATCAGTGCCGACGCCGGACAGGCACCGACACACGACATGCACAAGGTGCAGGTCGACTGGTTGACGCTGACGCTGCCGTAAGGCGCGCCGGCCGGCAGAGAAATTTCTGCCACGGCCGGCGTAGATTGCGGCGCATGCTGCAGCAAATGCGCGATCGCCATGTCGAGCGTGCCGCGCTTGTCGGCCGCGCCGTTGAAGCGCGCCACCTGCCGCACCGTCGCACCGGCTTTCAATGCCTGCAGTGCGGCGTCAAGCTGGGCCGGCGTATCGGCCTGCAGCAGTTGCAGGTGACTGCCCGTATAACCCAGCCCGGCCAGGATCGTTTGCGCGAGCTTCATTTGCGCCTGCAGCGCCGTGATGTATTGTGGCGCTTCGTGGCTGCCGACCAGCACCGCGACGTTGGCGGCGCCGCACGCGATTGCGGCCAGCCAGACGTCGATCCCGGTCGAAGCGACATGCTGCAGTTCGACCGGCATTACCCGCGCTGGTACGCCACGCAGGACGCCATGCGCCTGTGCCTGGCGGCCGAGCCGCTCGATCAGCGCGGTACCGTGTTCGCGGCCATGCAGCAGCAGTGCCGGATCGGCACTGCCGGCCCCGATGTAGGTCGAAAGCATGGTGCGCAGCTTCAGCCCTTGATCGGGCACCCGTGGATAGGTGTAGGCCAGCGCACCGGAGGGGCAGACCGTAGTGCAGGCGCCGCAACCGGCGCACAGGTTCGGATCGACCCAGATCTGGTCACCGCTGGACGCGATCGCGCCGGCCGAGCAGACCTCGATGCAGGCGTTGCAGCCGAGCTTGCCGTTGCGACCGTGGGCGCACAGCTTTTCCTTGTAAAGAAAAAATTTCGGTTTCTCGAAGCGGCCCACCATCTGCGTCATTGCCAGTGCGTCGCTGGCCTGGCGCGCGGCATCATACCCGGGCGCAAAATATCCCTGCGGCCGCTGATGGTGCGTGACGATCGGCTCTGGCGAAAGGTCGAACACCAGGTCGAAGCGGCCACTGCGTCCGGTCGACTGGCGCATGAAATCGATCGCACCGATGGCGCCGCAGGCGGCCACGCAGGCACGCGTGGAATCGCACTTGTCGAGGTCGATCCGGTAGGTCAGGTCGATCGCGTTTTCCGGGCAGGCCGTGATGCAGGCATTGCAGCGGGTGCAGGTCTCCAGATCGATCGGATTGGCCTGCTGCCACGTGACATTGAATTCCCCGAGCCAGCCGCTGATCGCTACCCGATTGCCTGAAAAAGCCGGATAGCTGCGCTCTTCGAGCATCGGCGTGGCGAGGTTGGAAGCGCTGGGCTCATCGGTCAACAGCACGCTGACGTCCAGCGGCGCCGCCAGACTGGCCGCCCACGGCAACGCCAGCGCGGCCGGACCGATGATCAGGACCTGGCCATGGCTCTCGTAGTCGACGCTTGGCACCGGCTCCGGATCGGGCAAGGATGCCGCCGCCAGCAACGCCGCCATTTTCGGCACGGCGCGCGGACCGTCACTGCCCCAGCCGCCGGTTTCGCGCAGGTTGACGAAGCGCAGCGGCGCCACGCTGGTGCGCTGCTGCGCCAGTTCCGCAAACAGCGTGCGCTCCTGGGTGCAGCCGACCACCACCTGGTCGACGCCGTCGATTGAGCCGAGGAAGGTGCCGACGTCCTGGCGGCACAGCGCGGTAGCGATCGGCAGCGGGTCAACGCCCAGCGCCGTGCCGAGGGCCACGCCGGCGCTGGCATCGAGCGCCATGGTGCGGTTGCAATTACAAACCTGGTAACGACTCGTCATGAATGCCTGAAGGAGGTGAGGCCGGTGCAGCGGTGGTCGCTGTAGCAGGCGGGGAGTCGGGTTGTTCGTCGGTCTGGAACGGTGGCGACGGCGTGGCGGCCAACGGCGCCGGCTCGTCCGGTTCGGGTGGTGGCGGCGTCGCCAGCGCGACATTCGGATCCGGATGCAGCAGCTGCGCCAGCGGATCGAGCAGCGCCTTGCCATGGTTCAGCGCTGCCACCATCGCAGCATCCATCGGCACGAAGCTGTTGTAGTCTTCTATATAGGTGTCGAGGCCATCCATGACATTGAAGTGCGGATCGGCGAACAGCTGCTTCAACGCCAGCCGCTTGACACCGGCATCGACGTGCGACGCCATGAACGGCTTGAAATCGGCATCGGCCGTCAGTGCGGCAGCGTCTTCCAGCGTCAAGGCGCGCGGTGGCGGCAGCGGTGCCGGTGATCCTTGGTCCGGCACTGCGGGTATGGCGCGCTCGCCGGCCACCTCGGAAAGGGTTCTGTCGGGTGGCATTCCCGCCTTCGACCAGCGTGCAAAGAAATCGCTAGCGGCCATTGGCGTTGCCTTCCGCGCGGGCCATCAGGTCGACGCCGGCGCCGCCTTCGAACGAGGGCTTCTTGCGCTTGCGCTTGACCTCGGGCCGGTAATGGGTCTGGACGAAACCGGTGATCGGCGCCAGCATCGCCGCCGGCAGGGGCAAGGTGTCGACCCGCTCGCCGCCATCCATCAGGCGCGCTGCTTCGTTGTAGGAAAGGGTGATCTGCTTTGGCACCAGCACTTCGACGCCGTCATGATGTTCAAGTCGCGACATGATGAACCAGCACGGCACCGGCGCGCTGATGTTGAGGAAATAGCCTTCGGCCTCGTCTGTGTAAAGGCGCACGTCGAATCCGGTGAACAACCAGCGCAGATCGTCGGGATCGGCGCTACCCGATTGCAGGCAACCTGATGGCTCACTCAGGCTGACCGGATCGGTGATGATTTCCAGGGGCCGCCACTGATGCGCCTGCCAGCGATTGACGATGGCAAAGCGTTGCATGACGATGCCTATTGCGAGCGGTTCGGATTCCATTTTATTGCGCCTTGGAGAAGTGCAGAGAATAGCACTTCGCAACCGACCGCGTTGCCTGTCGGGATCGACGCTGCCCGCCTAGAAAACGTACTGCACACGCATCGAAAACACGTTCGCATGTTCGGCGAAGATCGAACCGGTCAGATACGACGCGTCATACTTCAGCGTCTGGCCAGCACTGCCCAGCGGCACACTACCCGCGATCATCGGCCCGGCGCGATGCGACTGCCGATCGCGCGCTGCCCAGTGATCG
>JAYUWF010000047.1:0-2416 GCA_043753685.1 Herminiimonas sp. | reverse complement strand
GCACACCGCACACCGCACACCGCACACCGCACACCGCACCGCACCGCACACCGTGTCACACCATCACTGCATCGCGCACCTCACTCAACCAAACCGTCCAATCCCGCTCTGAATCGCCTGCATGCTGCCGACGACGCCCTTGAGCAAGGCACTCTTGGTCTGGTCTTCCGTCGCCTTTCGTTCCGCATCGATCAAGCTGATCTGCAATGCATTCGCCGTATCGAGCACCGGTGCGCGGCGGGCCAGGTTGTCGCGCTGCTCGGGGTCGCCCTCCAGCAGCACCTCTTTTTGCTTGATCGCCAAGACCATTTGCTTGGTGCGCTCAAACTCCGACGCGATCTCAGTATAGATCGCCGTGCCCGTGGCTTTGTCTTTCACCAGATCCGTGTAATGGCTGAGGATCGGCAAATCGACTTTCGCCAGTTCGCCTTCGGTGCGGTCGATCACCTGCTTGAAAAACGGCATGTCCTTGTACATCGACTGCAGTTGGCCCAGCTGCTCCGGATGCATCGGTTGATCCGGCCCGCCCGGTCGTACGTGCTCATTCAACGCCGTACCGATCCCCATGAACGCCGGCAGCATGGCGCGTGACTGCGTCCAGCCTCCGACCCAGGGGATGGCGCGTAATTGCGCCAGGTTGACCTTCTGGTCCACCAGGTTGTTGCGTGACGCCGCCCGGCTGCCGGCATTCAGGTGCGGTGTGTAACCGACCGGCGTCGCATCGTTGAAAAATTCGATCAGCATCGGATTTTCTACAATCAGCGCGCGGTAGGCTTGCGAGGACCGATCGCTCAATTTTTCCATCACTGCATGATGGGCAGGATTGTCAATCGACTCCCGCGGCACGGATGCTGCGATCGTGGCCGCCGTCGTGCCGCGCAGATTATGTGCGGCGGCCTGGGCGGTTCCGTACTTGATGGCGATTTTTTCGCCCTGGTCGGTGCAACGGTAACCGTGCAGGGCGGCGCCACCCGGCAGCATCTCGACTTCATGCCGTGCATCGGCGCCGGCGCCGCGTGAGACGGTCCCGCCCCGTCCATGGAACACCAGTAACTTCGTGCCGTGTTTCTGCGTGACGTCCTGCAGATAATGCAGCGCGTTTTCGATTGCCCAGTTCGATGCCAACGGACCGTCCAGGCGGTTGCTGTCGGAATAGCCCACCATCACCTGCTGCGTGTTGTCGCCTTGCTCGAGCCAGGCGCGATACTGCGGATGGCTCAACAGGGTACCGACGATCTCGCGGCCATTCTGCAGGTCGGGCACGGTTTCGATGAGCGGCACGATCTTCATCTTCAGGCCATCGGCGCCAGCCAGCCCGACTTCCTTGAGCAGCACCATCGGCTCCAGCAGGTCGCTGACGGTCTCGGTATTGGCGATGATGTAATTTGGCATCGCCTGTTGGCCGTAGTCGGCGTGGATGTCGGCGATGGCACGGAAAATCGCCATTTCCTTGGTGGTTTGAGCGGAGTAGTCGTTTTCCGTGGAATACAGCGGTTGGTCGTCCGGTGCCGTCAGCCGTTGCCACAAGATGTCTTGTTTTTTCGTCTCGGGCAGGTCCGCGTAGCCGGAGGCGATCCCGGCCTTGTCCAGCAATTCGGCCACCGAATCCTGGTGTGCCGCGCTGTTTTGCCGCACGTCCACCGCGGCGGTATGAAAGCCCGCACCCTCGACTTCGCGGATGAAACGGGAGAGCTTGTTCTGTACCGCAGTGTTCGGCAGGGCGATGTGCAGCGACACCAGGTCGTCGATTAATTCCCTCGGATCGCTGTAGGCATTCGTGCGGTCGAGCCGGCTGGCTTCCTGCGCTACGCTGCCCAGCTTGCGGCGGGTCGACTCCAGGCGGTTGATGATCTTGCTGGCTTCGCCGGGCGCGTGCCGGTCCAGCAGACTGCGCAGGCTGTCGCTCTTGTCGAGACGAGCGCCGCCCAGCTTGTCCTGGTAACGCGACAGGGCCACATCGGCCTGCAGTGCCATGATGTTTTTCATGGTCGCAGCATCGACGGCAATGTTGCCATCCCGGTCGCCGCCGATCCAGCTCTCGGCATGCACCAGATCCTTGATGAGGGCCGGGCCAGCTTCCGAGGCAATATTGCGGTCGATGCTTTTGTGGATGCGCCGGATTTCGCGTTGCATGCGCTGCAGATGCGGCACGTTGTATTCGGCTTCCGCGCGAACGGTGGGCCGCTGGCTGCGTGCACCGCTTTCGACCCAAAGATCGATGCAGGCATCGCGCAGGGCGGCCGGGTCCTGCAACCCACCGGACGACTCATGCAGTTTGCGCACCGCTTGCGGATTGTGCAAATTGGTCGGATGCGCTGTCAGTACCGGCGCCACCGTCATGTCGCCAAGCCGTTTTGTCATCGCCTCCGGGTCGTGGTTGCAATGCTCGGCAAGAATGCGGACGCTGTCGCGCATT
>JAYUWF010000046.1:0-7468 GCA_043753685.1 Herminiimonas sp. | reverse complement strand
TCGCGCGATTTATTTCGCCGGCAGGAATCTCGTCGCCCATGCCATCGGTCTGGTTATCGGTAAACCACAGCTCGTTGTTCTTCGGATTGAATTCGATGCCGACCGAATTGCGAATGCCGGTGGCATACACCTCGCGCTTGGCGCCGGAAAACGGATCCATGCGAACGATGCCACCGATGCCCCATTGCGTGAACTCCTTGAGCTTTTCACGCGGCGGCACATTGAAGGGCTGGCCGAGCGCGATGTACAGCATGCCATCCTTGCCGACCCGGCAAACCCGCGCACCGTGGTTGTAGGACTCGTTTTCGACCGGTATCAGCTTGCCTTGCGGGACTACCTCGGAGACCGCAACGTCGGCGCCTTCATAGAAAAATTCCGCAGCCGGAAAACTCAGCACCCGGTTGTGTTCGACCACGACCAGGAAACCGTCCTTGGTCCAGCACACGCCGTTGGGCTGGGTGAATTTCAGCGAGGGTGCGAACTGCTTGACTTCGGTGGCAGCATCGCCGCTGTTGCGATTGGTGACAGCCCAGACCGCCGACTTGCGGGTGCCGACGAACAGCATGTTGGTCGACGGCGCCACGGCCATGTGACGCGCATCCGGCACGATTGCATACAGGTCGATCTTGAAACCGGCGGGAAGCACGACACGCTTCAGGTTTTCGCGAATCGCATCGGCATTCTTGCCGGTTTGCGGAATCAGGGGAATATTGGGATCGGCGCCGGAGACGCGCATTTCCTTGAGCTTGGCCATGGCCTGCTCCTGGGCCAGCGACGGCACACAGGTTCCAGCCAGCAAACCGAGGGCGATCGTGTTCATCAAAATGAAATTAGTTTTGCGCACTATGTCTCCTTTTATCAGATTCTTATTTGAGGGGAACTTTTCGAACATTCTATTTAACAATTTTCATATTGCAACTTTAGTATAGCCACTTGTTGCGTTGACCGGTCACATCTGCAACCCCAGGTTGTACAGCCAGGAATGCGAGCACGTTGGCGGGATGCCGCTATCCACTCCGATTGCCGGAGACAAGGTACGCACGATGTGTCGCCGATCGAAAGTGAATTTCACTGGAGGTCAGCGATAAAAGGCACGCACGAATGTACTCTGCTACTCTTGCTTTAAATCAATTGTTACGATGCAATCGGGTCAGCAATTCTCCGGGAAGTGAATGAAGTCGATGGCTTGGCCGTTGGCTTACCTGGCTTTCAGGGTCCGCGCCCATGATGCGCGATCGACTTGCGCGTCGCATTTACCGTGCAAAAGCACTCTGCAGTTGTCCAAGGAAAACCGACATCGTGAAATCCGCCGCTGCGCCGACCGTCATCCTCGACAGCAAGGCGCCGTGCAGGGATTTTCGGCTTCAACGAAATCACTGCACGGCGGCTCCATGAACAAACCGCCTCTGCCCGGCGACAGCGTCCAGACGGGCGCGATCGGAACCCTGGTCGGCTCGCTGCATGAAATTGGCCAGCAACTGGAAGTTCTGACCGTCGGCGAAGTCGATACCGTGGCCGATAGCAAAAAGGCGGTTGGTTTTTTGCTCCGGCACGCACAGGAACATCCTCTGCAGATCACGGCCGACCGCCAGGCTTCCATCCTCGACGCGCTGGCGCCCCATATTGCCTTGCTCGACCCGCACGGCGTGATCGTCTCGGTCAATGAGGCCTGGCGGCGCTTCGGCCAGGACAACGGACTGCAAAGCCCGAGCGACGGCATGGGCATGAATTATCTGCAGCAATGCGACGAGGCGTGCAACGGCCATGCAGCCGAAGCACCGGCGGTTGCCGCCGGCCTGCGCAACGTGCTGACCGGTCAAAGCAAAGCCTATTCGATCGAATATCCGTGCCACTCGCCGACCGAACAGCGCTGGTTCCGCTTCACGGCCACACCCTTGTCGAGCGACCACCTGCAGGGTGCGGTCGTCATGCATGCCAACATCACGGAGCGCAAGCTGGATGAAGCGGCCATGTTGCGCTTTCGCGTCGCAATGGATGCAACCGCCGACGCAATTTATCTGGTCGACCGCGCCAGCATGCAGCTGGTCCATGTCAACGATGCCGCCTGCACGATGCAGGGGCGCAGTCGTGAGGCGCTGCTGGCAACGCCACCTGCCGATTTGCTGCAGATGGCGCCGGCAGAACTGGAACGGTTGTACGACGACCTGATCGCCAGCAAAAC
Source organism: Herminiimonas sp. (assembly GCA_043753685.1). Taxonomy (GTDB): domain Bacteria; phylum Pseudomonadota; class Gammaproteobacteria; order Burkholderiales; family Burkholderiaceae_D; genus JANXSS01. Next base: position 5,286 of record JAYUWF010000046.1, on the reverse strand, counting down.
CGTTGCACCACCGATCGAATTGCTGCGGGTTCGGCCGGACGGCAGCAAGGCATGGGTCGAACTGCGCCGGCACGCGATGCGATCGATCGACAGCTGGACCATCGTTACCCTGGTGCGCGACATCACCGAACGCAAGGAAACCGAAGCTCGGCTCAAACGACTCAGTCGCGTCGAGGCAATGTTAAGCGGCATTAACAAGCTGATCCTGCGCGTGCACGAACGCCACGCGCTGTTCGTCGGCGCCTGCCGGATCGCTGTCGAGGCGGGCGCCTTTGGCAGTGCCTGGATCGGCATGCTCGATGTCGCTACCGGCACCGCCACCGTCGTTGCATCACATGGCGCCAACGCGACAGAACCGGGCATGATCAAGCCGATCGCACGGACGGCCCCGGGCGCTGGCGAGCAATCATTGCTACACACCCTGCTCCAAGGCCAGCCGCTGACCTGCAATGACATCGAAATCGATACCGCACCGTTTGCAAAGCGAGAGCAATTGCTGGCCAGGGGCTACCACTCGGCCGGCTATTTCCCGTTGATGCTGGCCGATCAGCAAATGGCCGTGCTGGCGCTGTTCGCAGGCGAGTCTGGCATTTTCGATGCGGCAGAGTCGCAGTTGCTGATGGAACTGACTTCGAATCTTTCATTCGCGCTGGACCACATCGAACAAGCCGAGAAGCTGCGCTACCTGGCCTACTACGATGAATTGACCGGCCTGGCAAACCGCAGTCTTTTCCTGGAACGCGTGGCCCAGTATCTGCGCAGCGCATCCGTGACGGGGCATCCTCTGGCGGTTTTTTTGTTCGACCTGGAACGGTTCAAGAACATCAACGACAGCCTCGGGCAAGCCGCCGGTGACGCGCTGTTGTGTCAGGTGGCCCAGTGGCTGGCGCAGCATCTGGGCGGCACCGAAGTGCTGGCACGGATCGGCGCCGACCATTTTGCCGTCGTCATGCCGGTAGTTCGAAGCAAGGACGCTACCGCACTGCTGCTGTCGACCAAGATCGACGCTTTCCTGAATCATCCGTTTCGTCTCGACGATGCATTGTTTCGCGTCGCCTTCAAGGTGGGCGTGGCGCTGTTCCCGGACGATGGCATCAACGCCGATATGCTGTTCAGGAATGCGGAAGCGGCACTGAAAAAAGCCAAGGCGCAGGGCGATCGCTTCCTCTTCTACACGCAAACCATGACCGCTGCCGTGGCCAGCAAGGTAACGCTGGAAAACCAGTTGCGTCAGGCACTCGAGCGTGACGAATTCGTGCTCCACTATCAGCCCAAGGTCGATCTGGCAACCGGATTATTGGTCAGCGCAGAAGCCTTGATTCGCTGGAACGACCCGCTGACCGGCCTGGTGCCGCCCGGGCGCTTCATACCGATCCTGGAAGAAACCGGCCTGATCCACCAGGTCGGGCGCTGGGCGCTGCAGCAGGCGATCCGCGATCACCTGCGCTGGCGTTCTGCAGGTCTGCCCGGCATACGGATCGCGGTCAACGTCTCGCCGCTGCAACTGCGCAGCCGGAGTTTCATTGCCGAGATCGAAGCAGCGATCGGCAGCGAATCCGACGCCGCAACCGCCCTGGAAATCGAGATCACCGAAAGCGTGATCATGGAAGACGTCAACCACAGCATCGCGACCTTGGAGGCAATACGTGCCATGGGCGTGACGATTGCCATCGACGATTTCGGCACCGGCTTTTCATCGCTGAGTTACCTGTCGAAACTGCCGATCGACACGCTCAAGATCGACCGCTCCTTCATCATCGAGATGACCACCTCCCCGCAAGGCCTGGCGCTGGTATCGACCATCATCAATCTGGCCCACGCACTGCGCTTGAAAGTCGTCGCCGAAGGGGTCGAGACCGAGGAGCAGGCACGTCTGCTGCGTCTCTTGAATTGCAATGAAATGCAGGGATTTTTGTTCAGCAAGCCGATTCCGCATGATCTGTTCGAGACGCAGTATTTGCGGCCGCCCGAAAAAAACCGGGACCGCATCACCTGAACGCCCCAAATGAAAATGCCGTTCAGGATGAACTGAACGGCATTTTTGTCACGGCGCAGCCATGTTTATCATGCAACCCGGCCAGCCCGAAGGCGGCCTGCCAGCACGACCGGCACCGGGCGTAGGAATTACTTGGCTTGCTTTCTACGATAAGAAGCAAACAGACCGACAACACCCAGGGCCAGCAGGGCCAGACTGCCTGGCTCCGGAACAGCCTTCGGCGCCGTGATCGTGCCACCGTTTGCACCAACGATAACGGCTTTGCCACCGTCGTTGGTCCCCACACCCAGGACCGGTATCGCGCCGTAGCCGGTGAACGTCGCGTGGTAAGGACCGCTGCTCAGGTCAGCATTGGTCAGGCCTGGGAAATCGGCCATACCAGCCGCGGTCAGGGTGATGCCACTATTGCTACTACCAACAACGGTAACGCCCGGAAGAATTGCACTCAGCCAGGCATAATTATTCGCCTGGCTGAACAGACCGCCGCCATTGCCCAGGAAAGCATTGATACCCGACGAATTCGATGCCAGTGCCGCTTCTTCGCTGCCATCGAGACCGCCGCCGACGTTGCTGCCGGAGTCGAACATGATGATGCCGGCGTTGGCCGCACCACCGCCAACACCGAAAAAGGCCGTGATGCTGGCGGCCGTGTTGACGCTTTGGAACGTCCAGCCGCCCAGGCCGCTCAGATTGGACAGATTAAATGCGCTCAATGCAGCGTTGCCAGCCTGGGAACCAACGTCGCTACCGACCGCGTAGACGACTTTTTTTCCATTGGTGACACCCGGCGCGATGTTCTCGATTGCGCGCTGCATGAACCGCCAACCATCGAAATTAGCAACACCGCTGGCAAAACCATGATCGTCGGCGTCGGTTCCGGCCAGAATGTATGGCCCTGCGAATGCACTGCTGCTCAGGGCGATGGCGATTGCGGGAACGAGGCTACCCAGTATTTTTCTAGTTGTAATCATCATTTTTCTTTCAGAATAAAGTTTAGGAAGTGCAATTGTGTACATAGCAAAAACCATGCCAAAAAAATAATGCGCACGTTTACAAACACTTACAAATTTACAGTTAATTGCGTGTAAGAAATTCCGACAGTAATTGGCATGGCTATCCTGTTCCAGCCGCGGTCCTGCAGCCGAATTCGTTCCACACGACGGGCAGGCGAGCGACGATATGATGACCGGCAGGGCAAAAGTTGCAGATTTATTGCCAATGGCATTGGAAATGTCCTGACGCCGTTCTCCAATAAGCGGCGATTAGGGAACGGATTCAGACCGACCTTAATGCGGCAGTCAAGACATCACACCTTCATCGCAGCGGCCACTTCATTTTCATCACCCCTGCCGTGTCGACAGACAGCCAAACGGCGTGAATCCCGCGTAAAATGCGGGCTTTCGCGGGTGTAGCTCAATGGTAGAGCAGAGACTTCCCAAGCCTACGACGAGGGTTCGATTCCCTTCACCCGCTCCAAACGACTCCCTCACCTCATTTCAACGTCGCCGGCTCGGTCCATCGAGGTGGTCAAATCATCGAGCATGTCCGAACAAATTCCCTCCGACGCCAGCCGCAAGCCGATGTTCTACGATCCGACCGAGCATCGCATCCGTAGCTTCGTCACCCGCGCCGGCCGGCTGTCGACCGCGCAGGGCCGTGCCATCGAGGATCTCGGGCCGCGCTTTTGCCTGACTTATGAAAAAGCAATGCTGGATGCGCCAGCTGCTTTCGGCCGCGTTGCGCCGGTCATCTTCGAGATCGGTTTCGGCATGGGCGATACGACGGCAGCCATTGCCGCTGGCATGCCCGAGAAGGATTTCATCGGGGTCGAAGTGCATACGCCGGGTGTGGGCAGCCTGTTGAAGCAGATCGGTGAACAGAATCTGACGAATCTGCGCCTGATCCAGCATGATGCGGTCGAAGTGTTGACGCACATGATTGCGCCGGCGACGCTTGCCGGCATCCACGTTTTTTTCCCGGATCCGTGGCACAAGGCCCGCCACAACAAGCGCCGCCTGATCCAGGCGCCGCTTGTGCAATTGATGTGCACACGCCTGGCGCCCGGCGGCTATCTGCATTGCGCCACCGATTGGCAAGAGTATGCCGAACAGATGCTGGATGTACTGGGGGCGGAGCCGGCCCTGGTCAATACTGCGCCAGGCTATGCGCCGCGCCCTGCCTACCGACCGGTGACGAAGTTCGAAAACCGCGGCATCAAGCTCGGACATGGTGTCTGGGACCTGGTGTTCCAGCGCCGATAGGGCGCCGCTTGCACAATCTGCTATCGGCCATCAACCGAACAAGCGGCTTGATCTGTCAGCCGTTCAAATGTTGCTCGCGCAAGTGACCGCATTACATTCTTTTAACATTCTGTTGTTTTCCTTCCCAGCATATTTTTCTGATCGGCGGTACCATATCAGCTTATCCAGAAAGATTTCCGTGCGGCTACCATCTATTTCTTCGAATCCACCTTCCCGACTTGCCGATTTCATTTTGGCTAACCGGGAACTCATCCTGCAAAAATGGGAGGATTTCGCGAAGACGATTCTGCCAGAGGCTGAAATGAGCCGCGCCGAGCTGCGTGACCACGCTGACCAGATGTTGAAGGCGATTGCAGCCGATCTCAAGACCGCGCAAACGGTCCGCGAGCAGGCCCTGAAATCGGAGGGTCTGGGGCAGCGCGATCAAAATGACACCGCCGCCGAAATTCATGCCGAGACGCGCCTGCTCTCCGGTTTTTCGATGGATCAGATGATTTCCGAATATCGGGCGCTGCGCGCGAGTGTGCTTGCGCTCTGGTCGAATGAGATCAAGGCGGGAATCGAGTTCGAGATCGAAGACATGACCCGATTCAACGAAGCCATCGACCAGATGCTCGCGGAATCAGTCGCCCGTTATTCGGAGTCGGTCAATCAGGCGAACAATCTGTTCCTGGCGATTCTGGGCCACGATTTGCGCACACCTTTGGGCGCCATCAGCCTGGGCTCCGAAATCATGCTCCGATCAAAAGAAATCGGCAGCAAGTACACAAAGATTTCATCCCGGATCTATCACAGCTCCAAGCGTGCCGGAAAAATCGTCGAAGACCTTCTGGACTTCACACGTGCCCATACGACCGCTGGATTATCGATCAAGCAAACACGCGCAAATCTGCAAGAGGTGTGCGAAGGCATCATCGACGAATTACGAATCTATCATCCGGAGCGAACGATCCTGTTCCAGGCGGAAGGACAGTTCGGCGGCGATTTCGATGCAATGCGCATCGAGCAAGCATTCTGTAACCTGGTGGA
>JAYUWF010000045.1:0-7484 GCA_043753685.1 Herminiimonas sp. | reverse complement strand
AAGCGCCGCCGGATCCCTTGTCGAACTTGCCGCCTGCATGCAGACGCGTGAAGACGATTTCCACCGTCGGTATTTTTTCTTCCGGATGGAGGCCAACCGGGATGCCGCGACCATCGTCCTCGACGCTGATGCTGCCGTCGACGTTCAGGGTGACCATGATCTGTTTCGCGTAGCCGCCGAGCGCTTCGTCAGATGCGTTGTCGATGACTTCCTGGATGATGTGCAGCGGATTTTCGGTGCGGGTGTACATCCCCGGGCGTTGCTTGACCGGCTCCAGGCCTTTCAGGACGCGGATCGAGGATTCGCTGTAATCGGACAGCGGTGCTTTTTTGGTTGCCATGCGGTGTGCGGATACCTGGTAAAAATCGGGTGAAAGTCGGTGCGGAATACTGGGGCGAGGAAGGTCGGGGCGTTCAGCCCGGCCGAATCCCGCAAAAGTGTGTGCATTCTAAAGAAAATTTCAAAGCATGGCTGTTGGGACAACCTGACGTGGTCGAAAAAAGCGCTATACCGTTGTGAGCAACAACACAATCGCAGCGGCCGACTGTGCGCCGGCGGTTGGTCGGCCAGAGAAGGTCTGTTACTTGCTCAGCAACCGCATGCCACGCTCCAGCCCTTCGATCGTCACCGGGAACATCCGGTTGTTCATCAACTGCCTGACCACGGCGATCGATTGGCGGTACTGCCACAGACCCTCCGGCTCCGGATTCAACCAGATGAACTTCGGGAAGGCATTCGTGAAGCGCTGCAGCCAGGCGGCGCCGGCTTCTTCATTGTCGTATTCGACCGAGCCGCCCGGTTGCAGGATTTCATACGGGCTCATGGTGGCGTCGCCGACGAAGATCAGCTTGGTATCGGCCGGGTACTTGCGCAGGATATCCCAGGTCGGAAAGCGTTCGGCATGCCGGCGCCGGTTGTTCTTCCAGAGATAATCGTAGACGCAATTATGGAAGTAGAAAAATTCCATGTTCTTGAATTCCGACTTCGATGCCGAAAACAGTTCTTCGGTGCGGGCGATGTGGTCGTCCATGGTGCCGCCCACGTCCAGCAGCATCAGTACCTTGATCTTGTTCTTGCGCTCGGCCTGCATCCGGATGTCGAGGTAACCGGCATTGTTGGCAGTGGCACGGATCGTGTCATCGAGCGCAAATTCTTCTTCGGCACCCTGGCGGGCAAATTTGCGTAAGCGGCGCAAGGCGACCTTGATGTTGCGGGTACCCAGTTCGCGTTCCGTGTCGTAGTCGCGATAAGCGCGCGCTTCCCACACCTTGACAGCGGTGCGGTTGCCGCCGGTGCCGCCGATGCGGATGCCTTCCGGATTCTGGCCGCCGTTGCCGAATGGCGAAGTGCCGCCGGTGCCGATCCACTTGTTGCCGCCTTCGTGGCGTTCCTTCTGTTCATCCAGCAGTTGCTTCAGGCGATCCATCAACTTGTCGTAGCCGAATTTCTCCAGCTGCAGTTTCTGTTCGTCGGTCAGCTCGCGCTGCATGCGCTTGACCAGCCAGTCGAGCGGTATGTCGGCATTTTTTTCGAAGACAGCGTCGATACCCTTGAAATACAGGCCGAAGGCCTTGTCGAACTTGTCGAAATGCGCTTCATCCTTGACCAGCGTGATACGCGACAAAAAATAGAATTCGTCGAGCGAGGTGCCGATCACGTCCTTCTGCATCGCCTCGAGCAAAATCAGGAATTCCTTGATCGAGACCGGTATCTTGGCATCCTTGAGCGTGAAGAAAAAATCGATCAACATGATGGGCTCGTTTCGGGAGTCACAGCGGCGCTCAAAGCGCCAGTTTGAATTGCAGGTGGCGGCGCACGGCCGGCCACTCCGATTCGATGATGGAAAAGACCACCGTATCGCGCAAACTGCCATCGGCCAGGCGCTGGTGATTGCGCAGGATGCCATCCTGCTTGGCGCCCAGACGCGCGATCGCCGCACGCGATTGCAGGTTCATGAAACTGGTTCGAAATTCCACGGCGATGCAGTCGAGCGTTTCGAACGCATGCGTCAGCAGCAGCAGCTTCGATTCGGTATTGATGCCGGTGCGCTGCGCGCTCTGCGCATGCCAGGTCGAACCGATCTCGACGCGTCGATGCACGGCGTCGACATTCATGTAGGTCGTCATGCCGCACAGGGCGCCTGTGTCGTTGCGCCGCACCGAAAACGGCAGCATGCTGCCGGCGCGGCGCAGGTCGAGGCGGCGGCCGATCTCGGCCGACATCGCATCCGGTTTCGGCACCGAGGTGTACCACAGCTCCCACAGCTTGCCGTCGGCTGCCGCCAGCGCCAGGCCATCGGCATGTTCGCGCGCCAAGGGCTCCAGGGTCACGTGGTGGCCGGTCAGGGTGATCGGTTCGATGAACGCCATGATGGAATGTGCTGGTTGCGCGCCGGCTCAGCGGCTGGTGCGCGACATGAAGACCAGACGCTCGAACAGATGCACGTCCTGCTCGTTCTTCAACAGTGCGCCATGCAGGGGCGGCACGATCGCCTTGGCATCCTGGCTGCGCAAAGCTTCCGGTGGAATGTCTTCGGCCAGCAGGAGCTTCAACCAGTCCAGCAATTCGGAGGTCGACGGTTTTTTCTTCAGGCCGGGCACCTCGCGCACTTCGTAGAAGGTCTGCAGCGCTTGCGCCAGCAAATCCTTTTTCAGGGTCGGGAAGTGGACGTCGACGATCTGCTGCATCGTGTCCTTGTCCGGGAATTTAATATAATGGAAGAAGCAGCGGCGCAAGAAGGCGTCCGGCAGTTCCTTTTCATTGTTCGACGTGATGATCACCAGCGGCCGGTGCTTTGCCTTGACCATCTCACGCGTTTCGTAGACGTAGAATTCCATGCGGTCGAGTTCACGCAGCAGATCGTTCGGGAATTCGATGTCGGCCTTGTCGATCTCGTCGATCAGCAGCACGACTTGCTCGTCGGCGTTAAAAGCCTGCCACAATACGCCCTTGACGATGTAGTTGTGGATGTCCTTGACGCGCTCGTCGCCCAGCTGCGAATCCCGCAGGCGCGACACCGCATCGTATTCGTACAGACCCTGCTGCGCCTTGGTGGTCGACTTGATATGCCACTGCATGAGCGGCATGCCCAGCGCAGCGGCGACTTCTTCGGCCAGCATGGTCTTGCCGGTGCCGGGCTCGCCCTTGATCAGCAGCGGACGTTGCAGCGTCAGGGCGGCATTGACGGCCAGTTTCAAGTCGCCGGTGGCAACGTAACTCTGGGAACCTTCGAAACGGTTAGTTGGTCGCATGTCGTGTCATTTGTTGGAAAGTTAAAACGAGTATAAGCGAAGAGCAAGCGAAGAGCCGACACTCGGTCCGCGCTCCGTCACCCGGCCCCATGCGGCCGATCCAATGCTCGATCGACGCACCGGCGACGCACCAGCGCCGCACAATCAACCAAGGGAAGGGGATTTCCAGCGCCGATGCGCGCGGTGATCCATGCAAAAAACACAATGAAAATCACGTTTCTGAGGATGTGGGCGATCTGGCGCCGGTTCCGGCGCGGCGCCAATTCGCCACGGCGACACCATCTTGAATATGCGGCGCAGGTCGATCAGCTCATGCGGCGCGCCAATCCGTTCGCATCCTGGCACGAGCGCGCCAATTGGATGATCGATGTGGCGCAGTGGATCCGCCACGAGCCGCGCGTGTCGCTGCTCGATGAAGGTGCGTGGGCGCGGGTCAAGCATCAACGCACGCGCTTTTTGCTGGAATGGCTGGACGCAGATCGCGATGTGCGCCGGGTGGTTCAGGCCACGCTGCACAAGACGCTGCGCGAAGCGGTCGGGCCGGAGCTGTTCGCCGGTACCGGCCTGCCGCGCGAGCCGGCGTTTTTCAGCGAACTGCTGGTGCGGATCGTGCGCCAGGCATTTCCGCGACCACCGGCCTATCACGATCTGTCGACGTTATTTACCGCGATGTTCCCGGACCCGAGCGACGCCGACTGGTTGCTCGGTCTGGATGAGCCGACTTTGCTGCGGCTGTGGCATCTGTGCGCCGACGACAGCATCGCGCTCGGTTATCTGCAGCAGGTCGACGAAGCGCTGCTGTATCTGGTTACCACCATCGTCGCCGTCGGCGTCAGTCCGGCGTTCCGCCAGCGGCTGGAGCCAAAAGGACCGTTGCAGGCGACGCCCTTCATGGCGCTGCGGCGCGAACTCGAAAGCTACCTGCAAGGACCGGTCGGCGACGCTGGTGCCCTGCGCAGCGTACGCATGCTGATCGCGGTGTGCCAGGCGCAGACCGACAAGATCTATGCGCACCTGGACGAACATGGTGTCTCGGTCGGCCTGGTGTACCACCTGCAGCGCATGCGTGCGCAACTGGCGCGGATCGGGCGACTCATCGACCTGCGCGCAGCGCAGAACTCCGCCAGCGACAGCAGCCAGGCGCAGGCGCTGCTGGCCGACCTGATCAACGCCCATCACCACCGGGCGTCGGTGCGGGGCCTGATGCGGCGCAGCTTCGCTCTGCTGGCGCGCAAGATGGTCGAGCGCAATGCCGACCACGGCGAGCACTACATCGCGCGCGATCGCAACGAGTACCGTGTCATGTTCCTGGCGGCCTGCATCGGCGGCTTCTTCACCGCTTTCACCGCCTTGCTGAAGGGCGTGATCGCCGGCGCGGGCATGGCGCGTTTTTTCGAGGGCGTGTTCGCCTCGCTGAATTATTCGGTCAGTTTTCTGACCATGTCGGCATTGGGTGGCGTCTTGGCGACCAAACAGCCGGCAGTCACGGCGCCGGCGCTAGCCTCCAAGATGGGCGAGCTCGAAACCGTCGATGGCTTGCGCTCGCTGATGCTGGAAGTCGCGTGGCTGCTGCGCTCGCAGGCGGCTGCGGTGTTCGGCAACCTGGTGGCGGTGATTCCGACCATGGCGCTGCTGTGCGTGGTGTTCCTGTTCGTGATGGGCGCGCCGGTGATGAGCCCGGCCAAGGCGCATGCCAGCCTGCATTCGCTGTCGCTGCTCGGTGTGACGCCGTTTTTTGCCGCATTCACCGGCGTGCTGTTGTGGCTGGCCAGCCTGGCCGCCGGTTTTGCCGACAACTGGTTCGCGCTGCACCGGTTGCGCGAGGCGCTGACGCACCATCGCCGCCTGGTGCATGCCATGGGCAGCGCGCGCACCGCACGCCTGGGCGCCTGGATGGAAGATCATCTGTCGGGCATCGTCGGCAATGTCGCGCTCGGCATTCTGCTGGGGATGACACCGGTGCTGGCGGAATTCTTCGGCCTGCCGCTCGATGTGCGGCACGTGACCCTGTCGACGGCCACCACCACCGAAGCGATGGTCACGCTCGGCTGGCAGGCATTCGCCAGCCGCGAGTTCTGGCTCGCCGCCGCCGGCATCTTCGTCATCGGGCTGTTGAATGTCGGGGTCGCCTTTGCCTGCGCCCTGACGCTGGCCCTGCGCGCGCGCGAAGTGCCGGCCCGGGTGCGCCGGCTGGTGTTTCGGGCCGTGTTGCGGCGCTTCACGGCGTCGCCGCATGCTTTCCTGTTCCCGCAACAGCAGGTGAGCGGCCCGGCTGCCGGCGGCCATCCGAAGGCCTCCAAGAGCGACGATACACCGCAATCCGGCGCCCAATAGCGGCTTTCCGGCGCAACAGGTCGTTGCAACTTTTAACGAAAGTCGCCTCGGGTGGTGCAGATTGACGCCGGCCAGCATGCGGATGCATGGTAACTGCCGCTTTCTTCGGGTAAAATTGCCCGGTTTGGGTGCGCTCATTCGAATTCGACAGGTAATCTGTTGATCCGACGCAGACGGCTTGCACTGTGCGCACTCCCGCTTTTGCATTCAACTTCTTCGGCCATCATGAAAAAACTTATAACATTGCTCGCGCTGTCGGGCCTCGCAACGGCCAGCTCCATGGCGATTGCCGCCGATCCGGTCGGCAATCCGAAAGCCGCCGACGTCGCGATGTGCATCGGCTGCCACGGGATTCCGGGTTACAAGGCCAGCTTTCCGGAGGTGTACCAGGTACCGATGCTGGGCGGCCAATCCGCCAAGTACATTGAAAACGCGCTCAAGGCCTATCGCAAGGGCGAGCGCAAGCATCCCTCGATGCGCGGCATCGCCGGCAGCCTGTCCGACCAGGACATCGCCAACCTGGCGGCATACTATTCGCAGCAGAAATAAGGCCTGACCGACCATGAAGACAACACTTTTCACATCCGCCCTGGCCCTCTCGCTGCTGGCGACACACGCCGTTGCAGGCGGCAACATCGACGCCGGCAAGGCTGCAGCGCAAAAATACAATTGCGCCGCCTGCCACGGCGCCGATTACAAGAGCCCGATCGATCCGAGCTATCCGAAGCTGGCTGGTCAGCATCAGGATTACCTGGAACATGCGCTGGTGGCGTATCAGCGCGGCGCCGATGGTCCAAACGGCCGCGGCAATGCGATCATGGGCGCGCAGGCGAAAGCCCTGTCGCACGACGACGTGCGCAACCTGGCGGCGTATCTGCACAGCTTGCCGGGCAACCTGGTAATTCAAAAATAGGGTCAGTCTCGGAGCGCGAAGCCGGCGCCTTGGTGCCAGCAAACGAACCACGTCTTTTGGCGTGGTTTTTTTTGGTGTGAAAGTCGCGCGGATCGATCGGCGGCGTGAAACGCATGTTGCACGCCTAGAGCAGTTAGCGAAATGGTATGCGTGCTCTGAGTGCCGCTTCAAGCATCATTGCGGCGTTGCGGCTCGTTTGTGTGGCCCGCCACACCGCACTCACCGCGCCTTGCGCTGATACCCGAACCTACACGCAGCACACATACACCATTCCGCTAACTGCTCTAAGCCCTTACACGCTTCGCCTGATGCAATCGATGTAGGCGGCGCCGTCCGGCGGCAGACCGCTGCGTTGGGATTGCCAGATCATCTCGCCGAGGCACTCCATGATCCGGTGGTGCGCCTCGTGTTCCGAATCGAGCCGCTGCGCCAGCGCCAGGCAGGCGGCGCGGATGCCGGGCGGCTGATCGATCGAGACCTGCTCGGCGATCGACAGATGCATCGACAGATGCAGGAATGGATTGGCGACGCCCTGTTCGACCGGGTAATCGGTTGCCAGTGCCGTCTCCACGTCGGTCAAGGCAGTTGCATATTCCGGATGCCGCACCACCCAGTCACGGGCGATCGCCTCGAGCGGCGTCAGGATTTCACGTGCCGCATCCTTGCGATAGGTTTCGCAAAAAAAGCGTCGTACGTCGTGTTGGGAAGGTGTGAACATTGGCAGGTCGGCCGGCCGGACCGCGGCTGGAATGTGAACGGATGCTGCATTGATGCGGCCCTTCATTGTACGGGCGTTTGCGCCGTGCCGCAGTGGGCTATGATGGACGATCCCTTCTCCTAGATGATGAGTCCGCCATGCTTCCCGAAGAATCCCTCGCTACCTTGTTTACCGATGCCCGCACCCATAACGAATGGTTCGATATTGCGGTCTCGGATGCCCAGCTCGAACTCCTCTACGATCTGATGAAGTGGGGCCCGACTTCCGC
>JAYUWF010000044.1:0-7503 GCA_043753685.1 Herminiimonas sp. | reverse complement strand
AATCTGACGGTCGAGCTCAATGGCGCCAACATCACCAGCGCCTTCGATGTGCGCGCCGATGGGCGCCGCACCGGTGTCGTGACCGGCCTGGTGGTCGGCGACAACACGCTGGTGGCCAAGGCCAGCAACGCTGCCCAGGCCAACCTGGCCGTAAAGAATTTCCCTATCGGCGGACCGATCATTTCCGGTCCACAGATCCAGCCATGGATCTGCGCCGCGCCGACCGCCTCGGCGGCCACCGCGACCAGCCCGGCCATCAACGCCAGCGGATTGTCGACCGCCGCCATCGATGCTCAGTGCAACATCAAGACCGAGATGAAGCTCTGGTACAAGTCGACCGTGGCCGGCTGCACCAACACGCTGCCCGATCCGGTACCGCTGACCGCTGCGGCGGCCAACAGCTGCTTCAAGGCCTACGATCCGGCCGCACCGGCACCGGCCGACCTGGCCACCACCACCACCGACGCCGGCGTGAAAGTACCGTACATCGTGCGCGTCGAACGCGGCACCCTCAATCGCGGCATCTACGACATCGCGGTCCTGTTCGATCCGACCAAGGCCTGGACACCGTATGCACCACAGGCAGGCTGGAACGGCAAGGTGTTCTATACCTTCGGCTCCAGTACCGGCCAGCCGCGCCGTCAGTTCCGCTCGAACCAGAATTGGCCGACCGAGGAAGCAGCAATCTCGCGCGGCTTCGTGGTGGCCCTGAACAGCCTGACCGACTCGGCCCTGAATTCGAACCGCGTCATGATGAGCGAAACCGTGATGATGATGAAAGAAAAAATCATCAAGAATTACGGCCCGATCAAATTCACGATGAGCAACGGTTGCTCGGGTGGCTCGATCAACCAGCTGACCAACGGCTCGATCAGTCCTGGTCTCATCGACGGCATCCTGCCAACCTGTACCTATCCTGATTCGGTCACCACCGGTCTGGAAGTGCAGGATTGCCAGTTGCTTGTCAATGCCTACAACACGACCCAGTGGAAAGGTCTGAACGCTGGTGCCGCGCAAGCCATCATCGATGCCAAGAAAGCCGCCATCAACGGCCACATGGATCAGACCGGTTGCCATGCCTGGTTCAATCTGTTCTCCAGCAGCGATATTCCTGGCAACTATGTCCAGAAAATCGTCGCCAACAACGATGGCGACGTGATCCCGTTCGGTGCACCGAAAAACAATTGCCAGCTGCTGGCCAAGGATGTCTACGACGCCGTCACCAATCCGACCGGCATTCGCTGCGGTAGCCCGGATGCAGCCGTGTCAATCTTCGGCAAGGTCGGCAACAAGGCCCGCTCGACGCTCGATAACGTCGGTATCCAGTACGGTCTGAAGGCGCTGCAATCGAACGCCATCAGTGCCGAGGAATTCGTGACCTTGAACGAAGTCATCGGTGGTTCCGATGCCGACCTCAATGCCACGGCTACGCGCAGTGCGGCGGATGCGGAAGCGTTGGCGATTGCCTACAAATCCGGCATCGTCTCGAGCGGCAAGCAACTGGCGAAAACCGCGATCCTCGACGTGCGTGGATTCGACGATTCGATCTTGGCAGGCAACGTACCGCCTGGGAACTTCACCAACGTCACCATCTTCGGCATCCATCACATCTGGAGAAGCTTCTCGCTGCGCGATCGTCTGGACAAGGCCAACGGTGGCCATGGCAACATGGTGCTGTGGCGCTTCGGTACCGGTCTGGTGGCGCCTGCTGCTTCCGGTCTGACGCTGGCGGCATTCCTGGAGATGGACAAGTGGATGACCGCGCTCAAGGCCGACACCGGCACCCGCACTTTGGAGCAAAAAATCGTTGCTGCGAAACCGGCCACCTCGGTCGACTTCTGCTACCTCAGCACCGACACCGGCTTCACGACCAAGGTCACGGATCCAGCCGTCTGCAACGCCGACAAGTACCTGGTCACGCATTCATCGCCACGTCAGGTAGCAGGCGGTTCGGTCTCTGAAAACATCCTGAAGTGCCAGTTGAAGCCGCTCGATACGGCTGACTATGCACCGGCGGTTGTCAGCGCGGCCCAGCTGGCGCGCCTCAAGACCGTGTTCGCATCAGGTGTGTGCGACTGGACCAAGCCAGGTGTCGGCCAGCAGGACGCGGTCGGTCCTCTGAGCTACGCCACCACGCCAGGCGGTGTCGCGATTCCTGCGGCGCCGGTGTCGAAACCTCTGTAAGCGAGGCGACGACCAGGTCGACGCTGCAGAGCTTGCAGCATCGGCCGCCAGCGGGCTGCATGCCGTTGGCCCTGCAATCGACAACACCCTGTTCGCAGGGTGTTTTTTTTGCGCGATCGGATTGTACAAAACAGAAAGTATTCATCCACTTTAAACCGATAGTAAATCAAGTGTTGTGACGCCGTGACGGTCCGCCGTTCATAGCTAGGAGGAACGCACATTGCCGTATATGCTCCTAGTTGCAAATAAGAAACAAAGGGGGTCTGACGCCGTTCGCGTGGCCAGACACACCCAAGGAGACGGCATGGAGCCCACAGGCAGCACCGACGAAGTCAAGAGCGCATTGGCACAGCTACGGTTCCTGAAAGGGAATCTGTGGACGGTGCTGATGTGGCCGGTCGGATGCCTGTCGCTCGGTGTGCTGACCTGGGCACTGGCGCTGTCGCACGTGGCATCGGACCGGCAGTCGACCAAGGAAGGCGCTTACCAGAGCACCCAGGCGCTGGTCAATTCGCATGCCGAACAACTGGCGCGCACGCTCGCGCACCTGGATCAGATTTCCTTGAGCCTGGCCTATTACTGGCGCCAGGCCGATGGCAGGTTGAGGCTCGAAGGGCAGGCCAACCAGGGGCTGTATCCCGCCGACCCGAATCTGGTGATCGGCATCGCCAACCAGGACGGCAAGATCGTCACCAGCCTGAACCATGCCGGCGCCGGCAAGGATATTTCGGACCGCTCGTATTTCGTCTCCCACAAAAACGGTACCTACCTCGGCCTGCATGCCGAAAAGGTCTCCAGCGGTCGCATGAGCGGCAAGGCCAAGATCGTCTTCAGCCGCTCGCTGGCCGACCGCTCCGGCCACTTCGACGGCATCGTCTTGCTGGGAATCGATCCGCATTACCTCGGCGGTTTCTACGACAAGGGCCGGCCGGGCAGCAACGATGCCTTCGCGGTGGTCAACAAGGACGGCGAAGTCATCTCCGACAAGACCGGCGACAACGTGCGCGGCTTCGAAGACATCGGCAAGCGTCCCGCGATCTTCTCGACCCGGCAGGGCACCGAGTTGATGGCGCCCGAACAGTTCCAGGACGAGCGCGCGCGCTTCGTGGCCTGGAGCGCACTGGAAAATTATCCGTTCGTCTGCGTCGTCACCGCTACCGAAGAAGATCTGTTCGCAACGCATGAAGCCATGCGGCGCGACTACATGGGCATGGCTGCCGCCGTGACGCTGCTGCTGGCCGTCGGCGGCCTGGCCGGCGCATCGTTCGCGGCACGCCTGGCATGGCGCAAGCAACAGGCCGCCGTCATGGCCGACACCTATCATCTGGCCATCGAAGGGGCGCACGAAGGCTTCTTTACCGCGCGCGCATTGCACGGCCACGATGGCACCCTGTCGGACTTCGTGGTGGAAAACTGCAACGAGCAGGGCGCCAACATGCTCGGCTATCAAAAGGAACAGCTGCTGAGCCTGCGGTTTTCGCAGATGTACCACGGCGAGCAATTTGTCCGGACCATGGATGCCTACCGCACGGCGATGGACAGCGGCTTTCTGGAGGATCAGTTCCGCATCCGTAACGAGCAGGGCGACACCTGGCTGCAGCGGCGCCTGATCCGCTCCGGCGACGGCGTTGCGATCACGCTGCGCGACATCACCGAGTCGAAGCGCCATCAGCAGGAAATGGACATGCTGGTCAACACCGATCCCCTGACCAAACTGCCGAATCGGCACTGGCTCAACCGCTACCTGCCGACCTTGCTCACCGACGCCGAACGCGAAGGCGCCCACGTCGGCGTGTTGTACCTGGACCTCGACGATTTCAAGGACGTCAACAACACCATGGGCCACGACGCCGGCGACGACGTGCTCTGCCAGGCCGGCCAGCGATTGCAGGCCGCGCTGCGTCCGGGAGACCATGTGATGCGCCTGGGTGGCGATGAATTCGCGGTGATATTGTCGCGCCTGGCCACGCCGGACGATGCGGTCACGGTGGCCGCGCGCATCCTGGACAAACTGGCCGAGCCGTTTCATCTGCGCGGCGGCTTCGAGCATCGCATCTGCGCCTCAGTCGGCATCAGTCTGTATCCGCATGACGGCCACAACATCGAAGCGCTCTTGAAACATGCCGACACTGCCATGTATGTCGCCAAGACCAGCGGCAAGGGCCGGTATGCGTTCTACGACCCGCAGCAGACCGAATACATCGTGCGGCGCATGAACAACGAGTCGGCCCTGCGCGCGGCCATCGACGCCAGCCAGTTCGTCCTGTACTACCAGCCGCGGGTCGACGCCGCGACCGGCAAGCTGATCAGCATGGAGACCCTGGTGCGCTGGATTCATCCGGAGCGCGGCATGATCGCGCCGCTGGACTTCATTCCCCTGGCCGAAGAAACCGGTCTGATCGTCGAGATCGGCGGCCTCGTGATCGACCAGGCCTGCGCCCAGATCGCCGGCTGGATCCGCGAGCGGGGTGTCGAAGTCCACCTGTCAATCAATGTCTCGCCGATCCAGTTCCTGCATTCCGACCTGGTCTCGATCCTGGCCGCGAGCGCGGCGCGCCATTGCATTCCGACTTCGTTGATCGAGCTGGAGATCACAGAGTCCTGCATGATGCAGGACAGCGACAAGGTCACCGCCGATGTCGCCGCCTTCAAGTCGCGCGGCATCAAGGTATCGGTCGACGATTTCGGCACCGGCTATTCCTCGCTTTCGCAATTGCAGCGCATGGATCTGGACGTGCTGAAGGTCGACCGTTCCTTCACCCAGGAGCTCGACAAGAGCGAGCGCGGCGAAGTCTTCTTCAAGACCATCATCTCGCTGGCCCACGTGCTGGACATGCAGGTGGTGGCCGAAGGCGTGGAAACCTTCGAACAGCTGAGCATCCTGCAGGCTTTGGGTTGCGACGAGATCCAGGGGTACTTCATTTCCCGGCCGGTGCCTGCCGCCGAAGCCGAAGCCTTCCTCAACGGCCAGAGCCTGTTTCCCGCCTCGATGGCACGGCTGTGCGCCGCCTGATCGGCGCCACCGATCGTCATCCCGCATCCAATCGAAGTCAACACCAGTCGGTAGCAACCGCGCAGCGCGCCGTCGCAATGGCGCGGTGGTAGTATAGTTTCGACCATCGTTTCGACCATCGCTTCGATGACTGCTTTGGTCACTGGCTTTACCAACATCCGGCGCCCGCCTGAGCACGATTGGCGCGGCGCTGGCCACTCTCTTTTTCGTTTCGACCAGGAGTATCGATGCACCGTTTTTGCCTGTTGGCCGCAACCGCGCTGGCCGCCTTCAATACACTGGCGCAGCCGCTGCCCGTGGTTGCCGAGGCGCCGCTGCGCGCCCATCTGGCATTTCTGGCCGACGACTTGCTGGAAGGGCGCGGCACCGGCCAGCGCGGCGGCGCCCTGGCGGTGCGCTATCTGGAAGCACAGGCAGCCGCCATCGGCCTAAAGCCTGCCAGCGGCACAAGCTATCGGCAATCGGTCAGCATGGTCGCCTCGCGCACCTTGCCGACCAGTTCGGTGCGCTTCGAGGTCGGCGGCAAGTCCGTCACACCGGCGCTCAAGACCGAAATCGTGTTCGGCAACGCCACCGGCAAGGAGACGGTGCGTTTCGATGCGCCGGTTGTTTTCGCCGGCTACGGCATTCATGCCGAGGATGAAGACTGGAACGACTTCAAGTCGGCTGACGTCAAGGGCAAGCTGTTGATCGTGATGGTCAACGATCCGCAACCGACGGCTGCCGAGCCGAACCGCTTCGGTGGCAAGTCGCTGACCTATTACGGCCGCTGGATGTACAAGTACGAAGAAGCCGTGCGCCAGGGCGCCGCCGGCATCCTGCTGATCCATACCACCGCCTCGGCCTCCTACGGCTGGAGCGTCGCTGCCAACGGTTTCGGGCGCGAACAGTTTGCTCCCGCCGGCGCCGGCAATGCCTTGCAGGGCTGGTTGCATGAGGACGCTGCGCGCGCGCTGTTCGCCGCCGCCGGCAAGGACCTCGATGCGCTGCGCGCCCAGGCCGAGGTGCGCGGCTTCCAGCCGATCGAGCTTGGCATGGTCGCGCATACCGCCATCGACAGCAGCGTGCGCCCGGTCGAGGAATTCAATGTCGCCGGCATCGTGCCGGGCACCGACCCGGTCCTGAAGGAACAGGCGGTGATCTATTCGGCCCACTGGGATCATCTGGGCATCGGCGAAGTCGACGGCAAACCTGGCGCGATCTGGAACGGCGCGGTCGACAATGCGTCGGGCTCGGCGGCACTCCTGGCGATGGCGCAGGCGGCGGTGGCACGGCCAGCGCGCCGCACGCAGATTTTCCTGTGGCCGTGCGCGGAAGAGCAGGGCTTGCTCGGCGCACTCGCCTACGTGCGCAATCCGCTCTGGCCGCTGGCCAAGACTGCCGCCGACCTGAACCTGGACAGCATGAATTTTGTCGGCAGGACGCGCGACATGGGCGTGGCCGGCAGCCAGCGCAGCAGCCTGCACGCCAGTGCCGCGCAAGTCGCCCGGCGCATGGGATTGCGGCTGGCGCCGACGGTGCCGGATCTGGGCGGCGCCTACTTCCGGGCCGATCATTTCCGTTTCGCGAATGCGGGCGTACCGGCCTTCAATGTCGGCTCGGCGGTGTTTTCGGGCGATGGCTCCTTCGAATTCGCGCAAGCGCCAGACGCCTCGAGCGCGCGCATGGTGGCCTTCAAAAAAGACTACCATCAGGTCACCGACCGCTACGATCCGGCCTGGGATCTGTCGGGCATGGTGCAGCAGGCGCAGTTCACGCTGAACCTGGGATATGCGGTGGCGAATGCGGCGACGATGCCTAGCTGGAATCGCAACGATCCGCTGGCCAGGATCAAGCGCTGAAGGGTTGCGCTGAAGGGTCGCACCGACAACACGGCACGAAAGGATTTTCATGCACAGTCATTTGCTCGACGGCGAATGGATCGCCGGCAGTGGCGCTCCGTTCGAGGTCGTCAATCCGGTCGATGGCAGCACGATCTGGCAGGGCGCCGCCGCCACGCATGCAGAAGTCGCATCGGCTTGCGACGCCGCCCGGCGCGCATTTCCCGGTTGGGCCAGGCAAGCGCTGGCGCAACGCATCGCGATCTGCGAGCGCTTCCGCGCGCTGCTTCTCGAAAACACCGATGCGCTGGCAGCGATGATCTCGCGTGAAGTCGGCAAGCCGCTGTGGGAAGCGCGCACCGAAGTCGCCTCGATGGCGGCCAAGGTCGCCATCTCGGTGCAGGCGCACGCAGCGCGTACCGGTCAAAGCAGCGCCGAGGTCGCCGACGGCGCGGCGGTGCTGCGGCATCGACCGCACGGCGTACT
>JAYUWF010000043.1:0-7505 GCA_043753685.1 Herminiimonas sp. | reverse complement strand
ACCAGCGCTATTGCGGTACCGATTGCTTCAACGCCCTTGGCCGACGCGTTCGAACAAACCGTCACGCTTCATCTGACGGTGCCTGCTGCGCAGACGCTTGCCTATGCAGCGCTTCTCACTGCGGCGCTGACTTCCAGCGGTACCGCCGATATCCCGGAAAAATTCGTCGTCGTCGTCGACCGCAATCCGAATGTGCAGGTCTTGCTGGTGTTTTGGGGCACGCTCGCAACGGGCTGGAGCCTGGTCGGCGCGTCGTCCGTGTCGACGGGCCTGCCGGGCAAATACGAGCACTTCAAGACGCCTTTGGGCGTGTTCGACCACTCTCGGGACAACCCGGACTTCCGGGCCGAAGGCACCAAGAACAAGTTTGGCATTCGCGGCTACGGCAAAAAGGGTGGGCGAATCTACGATTTCGGCTGGGTCAAGGCGCCGCGCGGATGGGGCGATGGGCACATGGGTGAGTTGCGCCTGCAAATGCATTCGACCGATGCCGATCTGCTCGAGCAACGGCTTGGTACCGCCCAGTCGGAAGGTTGTGTCAGGATGCCAGCCGAGCTGAACGAATTCATCGATCGTCATGGCATCCTGGATGAGGATTACGACCGCGTCGTAGCAATCGGCGAACACCCCTGGGTATTGCGCCACGATCGCATGGCGACGCCCTGGTCGGGCCGCTATCTGATTGTCGTCGAAAGCGACGCGACGATCCGGCCTGACTGGGCACCTCGCCGGAAGCAGCATCCTTGATAAAAATAGCTTGCCGTACCCGGCGCGAGGGACGGCAGATTGCGTAGAAATGCGCAGGCCATGGATGACAGGGCAGGATCATGATCGACGGCGAAGCACGATTCGATCCTAGCAATCCTGCATCAGTGTGACATGAACACGGGCACGGTCATTGATGACAAGATCGTGCGGGAAACACCGTCGAGAAGAATTTCTCGTAGCCGCGAGTGGCCGAAGCATCCCATGACCAGCATGCCTGCACCGATATCCGCCACATGCGAGAGCAGCGCGGTGCCGATCTCTGCGTGGGGTACATTACGCTCGCGCACGGTTACCTCGATACCGTGGCGCGCCAGGTAAAGCGCAACGTCCGTGCCCGGTTGCGCGCCGTGCCGATCGGGCCGCTCGGAAGCATTGAAGACGGCGATTTCGACCAGCGCGGCACGTTGCAGCAGCGGGATCGCGTCATGCACGGCGCGTTTGGCCTGGATGCTGCCATCCCAGGCGATGAGCACCTTCTCGCCGAAATCCTCGAACTTGCCGGCATACGGCACGATCAGCGCCGGGCATCCCGAATGCATGACGACGAATTCCGGAAAATCGCTGCCGACGACCGCAGTCGGCTCTGCCGGGTCGGTCTGCCCCAGCACCACCAGATCGCAGTAACGCGCCTGCACGCTGATGCCGCCAGCATTTTCATCGTCGACCAACCGCTGCTCGACTGAGGAGACGCCAACCCGGCGTGTGATCGTTTCAAAGATCTTGAGTCCAACTGCTGCGCGTTGGCGCAGGCTTTCGATATAACCGGTGATGTAATCGCCGCTCATGTCGACCACGGCGCTTTGATAGATGAACTGTGAGACACCGGTGGTTGCTGCGCCGACGAGATGCGCGTCTTCCTGCAATGCGATCCGGCAGGCAAGTTCAACGCGAGCCGTAAGATTGATGGAGTCGTCAACGTGGACGAGAATTGTCTTATAGGACATGTGCTGCTCCTTTATGCGACATGAAAACCGGCACGCTCATCGATGCCAGACCGCCCGGGTCACGCCGCCCGACGACACCTTACGCAATGGCGTGTTGCCATTACAACCCGTCACCGGCAGATCGGCCAATTGCGCCGTCGCCAATGACAGGAGCGTCGCGCTGAGCGTCCCGCGCGTCCCGTTCTGCACCTCCAAATCGGCTTCGATATGGTGTCCATGACGGGTGTCTATAACGAACGACTGAGAGATGCAGCGCCTCTGTACGCACAGTATGCCCCGGCGGCAGCGCAGGACGACAGGCATTGGCCGGAAATCCGGCATCCGTCTGGCTGCAATCGTGCGAATTCGAAATGCGATGGATTTTTCAAGGGTTGCATGAACCTCCGCGCAAATCCGCACTTTAAGTTTCCCCCTTGGATGTCGTCCCGACTGACAAAACCAGTTGCAGGAACCTCGGAATCCGGACTATCCCGGAAGTTAAACGGGCTGACGATTCGATCATGCCTATACAATATGGCGTTGCACCAGGACGAGCCCGAGGAGACACCATGGCGACCAAGAGCGAGCAAAACATGCTGCCAGAGCAGGCTGGCAAATTCTCCGAGAACTTTCATGGTTTTCTCGAAGTAGCACCCGATGCGGTTGCGGTCATTGATAAATTGGGCAATATCGTTCAGTTCAACGGACGGGCTGAAATCCTTTTCGGGTACGATCGGGAGGAAGTGTTGAGCCGCTCCATCGAGTTGCTCATGCCGAGCCGTTTTCGAACGGGTCATATCGCGCATCGTATGGCGTACAACAGTGACATGCGTCCACGCTCGATGGGAAGCGGCCTTGATCTGCTTGGTGCGCACAAGGACGGTCATGAATTCCCGATCGATGTGATGTTGAGCCCCCTCGACACCAGGGCGGGAGTTTTCATCGCCTGTGCCGTGCACGACATGACGATCCACCGCAGACTGGAGGATGAATTGCGTCGGCAAGCCAGGGAACTTGAGGCCGTCGACCGGCAAAAAGATGATTTCGTGGCGATGATCATGCACGAGCTCAGGGGGCCATTGAGCGTATTGACAAGCGTTGGTGACTTGTTACGCATGCCGGAAATAAATCCGGGTAGTCGTGAGAAAGCGATGGTGGTTCTGGAGCGTCAGACCGCTCACATGATTCGGCTCGTAAACGATCTCCTGGACGTCTCCAAAGTGCGCGAAGGGCAGCTGAAAATTCAAACCGAAACGTTTGATCTGCGAACCGTCGTTGCGAAAGCGATCGAAATAAGCCAGGCGGTGATCGATCGGGGCGAGCACGAATTACGCGTAGTCCAGTCCATGGAACCGTTAAACGTCGAGGGAGACCCAGTTCGCCTTACCCAGGTCGTATCGAATCTCCTCATCAATGCTGGCAAATACACTCCCAACGGTGGCTGCATTACGGTTGCCACCAAGCGAAATAGTGCTTCCGCTCTCATCTGCGTTCAAGATAATGGAGAAGGCATTCCATCCCATATGCTCCATCGCGTGTTCGACCTGTTTATCCAGGTCGAGCGGCCGGACCGTCCTAAAGTCGAAGGGATGGGAATAGGTCTGGCACTCGTCCAACGGCTCGTGCATTTGCATTCGGGAACGGTCACCGCCGCTAGTGAAGGGCAGGGATGCGGTAGTCTATTTACCGTGTGCTTGCCATTGAAAGGAGAAAGTTCATCGGTTGTTCCCTCTTGAACGTTAGCCTACGCAGCACGCCGGCAAATCAGGTAACGCTTCGCGCTTGAGTTTTCGTAACCGGAAGACCGCACTTTGAATCTGCCGGCGGCGCACATGCTGCCAACGTAACGGAGGCGTGCCGACAAGCCGTTTGAATACTGTCGTGAAATGTGCCTGGCTCAGAAAACCGAAACTCAGCGCCACATCCACGATCGGCATGTCCGAAGTAAGTAGCAATAGCTGTGCTTCTTCTACTTTTCGTCGCAGTACATAATCATGTGGTCGCATGCCCGTCGCCGTGCGAAACTGGCCCGCGAAATGCATCGGGCTGAAGCCTGCCGCCTCCGACAGTTCCAACAGCGTGACGTGGTCAGCGAGATGGGCCTCGATGTAGACGACCACTCGCTGCAGTCGCCAAAGCTGTAACGGGGCCGAATCCGTCGCCGTCGGAACGCTGCAAGCGAGAAGAGGTGAGGCAACCGGCTTTCGGGACTGCGTGCGCGATCGCACTTCGCTTTTATTGGGCACGTTGGTCATGTTGACGCGAGTCTTTATGCGCTGAATGAAGTGAATCCGAGCTTACGGCATTGCCGCTTGTCCTGGCCATAAATGTCGGTACAAGCTTTAATTGAGTGAAGCGATAAGTGCGGCAGGCATCTTATCGAACAAGGTTCCCGTTCATATAATTCATGACCGAAAGATATAGGAACGCCCGAACGGTTTGGCCACAGGCCGGGATTCGTCGGCATTTGAGGGCATGAATGGACAAGTTGACAGCGCAACTGCAGGAACAGTTACTTGCAAGCGCGGCGCAGACGCCGGCCGAAGCGGTCGATTTCACGATCGGGCTGTGGGAAGCGCTTGCTGCCCGCCTGATACCGATCATCGGGGATGATGGCTTTCGATCCCTGCTTCAGCGCAGCCTTCATCTGACCAGCAAGATTTTTCCGTGGCTGGCGATGGATTTGAGCGCCTGGGATCACTCCGAACGCTTTTCAGGGCTCAGGGCCAATCTTCATTGTAGAAACCCGGGTGAAGCGGGTGCAGCAAGCCTTGCGTTGCTCACTACTTTTGTCGATACCTTGGTCGCGTTGCTGGGCGTGCCGGTCGTCAGTAATGTATTGCGCTCGGCATGGGGCGACCATATCGTCCAGCGCTGGGGCAGTTCACCTGATTCCTAGCGGTGATCGCGCAACGATTTCGATGCCCGAGTCGTTGATGAGAAAAGTGTGAGGGCCCGGCCTCTGTGCCTGACCACGCATTGCGAGAACCTGAATTTCGCGCACTGCCTCCTCGTACTGCAATGTCTGCGACAGCCACAAGATGCCGTCGGCAATCGCAATGGCCGGGCACGACTCCGCCTCGGGCAATCGATATTCGCCGATCAGAAAAGTGGTGACCAGCCACGCCGCCATGGTGGTGCCGAGTTGCTGGATGAAACTGCGCAATGCCGTCAATCCCGGCGCCAGACCCAATGCTGACTGTTCTACCGATTCAAATGAATCGATGAACACAAGTCGCGGGGAAAAGTCGTGCACTGCATCAGCGATGTGGGCAAGAATGGCATTCAAATCATTCTCCCGCACTGCGGCCGAAAGGTCGACAAATCGGATCGAACGATTGATCTTGTTGACGTCGAAAAATGGAAACAGCTGCTGATACCGTAGCATCTTCAGCGCCGGTTCGCCCAAGGTCGTGAAGAACAGCGCGCGCCGTTCCGGCCCTGCCAGCGAAAACATGATCTGATGCGCGAGTGTCGTCTTACCGCTGCCCGGCGCCCCGCCAATCAGGTTCAATGAAAACTCGGGAATGCCTCCACCAAGCAATTGGTCCAAGCCTGGAACTCCGGTCGACAATTGCCGGATGTGTGATCTTGTCTGCACCTTGACCTTCGTTATCTGCCGGACCAACAGCGATTCGGGCACATTCAGACTACAGGACATTTGCGTTCAGATGCCTTCGTTGTGACCGCTTCGGGAACGAAACGGAGCGAAACGTCGTACATTCTTTTGGAATCGCACGAACACGCACGACTGTGACGGAATGCACCTTCATAATCGAAGCGCAGGCCTTCATGCGGTATGTCACCACGCCCCTTTGCGACGAAATGCGACTTGATCAATTGAATCCGAAGCGTCGTATAACCCATGACTTGATCAACTGTGTCATCACAAGATAGGCGACCAGGATAGCGAGCAACGCCGCCCAGTAGCCGTGCGGGAGCCGTGTGAATCCCAACGCTTCGGCGAACGGAGAGAATGGTAGCCAGATTCCAAGCAGGCAAATCGAGAGCGTCGTCAACAGGAGCGGCAGACTTGGTTTGCTCTGGATAAACGGAATTTTGCCGGTGCGGATGACGTGAACAACCAATGTCTGTGACAGCAGCGATTCGATGAACCAGCCGGTCTGAAACAGTGAAGGATTGTTTGCCGCTTCAAACACGTACCAAAGCGTACCGAACGTGATGTAGTCGAACAGCGAGCTGACCGGGCCAAGAAAAAGCATGAAGCGCCCGATATTGGCGACATCCCAGCGACGTGGCTGTTTCATGTATTCAGCGTCCACATGATCCGTCGCCACAGTCGTCTGCGAGAAATCATAGAGCAGGTTGTTCATCAGGATCTGAACCGGTGCCATTGGCAGGAACGGCAAAAAAGCGCTGGCGCCAAGAACGCTCAGCATGTTACCGAAATTGGAGCTGGCGCTCATCTTGATATATTTGCTGATGTTGCCAAATACCCGGCGCCCTTCGAGCACCCCCTCGTTGAGTGCCATCAGGCTTTTTTCCAGCAGAATGATATCCGCGGACTCCTTGGCGATGTCGACTGCGCTGTCGACGGAAATGCCGACGTCGGCAGCCTTCAGGGCAGGTCCGTCATTGATGCCGTCGCCGAGGTATCCGACCACGTGGCCTTTGCTTTGCAGTGCCTGGATCACGCGTACTTTTTGCTGCGGTGCGAGTTTCGCAAAAATCGATACCGACTCGGCCCGGGCAAGCAGCACGGCGTCCGACATGGCATCGATCTCGCTACCCAGCAGCACATGCTCGGTCGATAGTCCGACCTGCCGGCAGACATTGCAGGCCACTGCAGCATTGTCACCCGTGAGAACCTTGACGCTGATGCCATATCCGTTAAGCGCCTTGATCGCATCGACCGCACTGTCTTTCGGTGGGTCCAGAAAAGCGATATAGCCGACCAGTACCAGATCGGATTCAGTCAGGTTTCCGAAAACGGTTTCTGCCACTGAAATCCTGCGGTAAGCAACGGCAATCACGCGAAAGCCGTCATCGTTCAAGGTTTGAACGACCTTGCCGAGCGCCTCGACATGTGGTCCTTCGATCGATATGAGTTCGCCTGCCTGCTCCGCTTTCGTACAGACGCTCAACACCTCTTCGACTGCGCCCTTGCAGATCAGGATGCGCGAACCATCCTTTTTTTGCACGATGACCGACATGCGGCGGCGCTGGAAATCGAAGGGAATCTCGTCGACTTTTTTGTACTCGGTATCAGCTTTGAGTTTTTGGTGGATGTCCACATATTTCAAGACCGCGACATCGAGAAGATTTTTCAGGCCAGTCTGGTGGAAGCTATTGAGGTAGGCATACTCCGTTACCTTTTCACAATCATGTCCCAGAATGTCGACGTGCTTTTCCAGAATTACCTTGTCTTGCGTCAGGGTCCCGGTCTTGTCGGTGCACAGTATGTCCATCGCACCGAAATTCTGGATCGCGTTCAGGCGTTTCACGATCACTTTTTTTTCGGACATCGCAAGTGCACCCTTGGCCAGGTTGATCGTGATAATCACGGGCAGCATTTCCGGCGCAAGCCCCACCGCGACGGCGACCGCAAACAACAATGCCTCGAGCCAGTCGCCTTTGGTGACGCCATTGATCAAAAAAACCAGCGGCACCATGATCAGCATGAACCGAACAATCAGCCAGATGAACTTGTTCACGCCGCGATCAAAGCTCGTCAGCTCGCGCTGCCCGACGATGTCCGCGGCAATATGACCAAAAGCGGTGTGCGCGCCGGTTGCAACGACCACGACCGTGGCAGTGCCGCTGACGACGTTGGTGCCCATGAAGGCGATGTTG
>JAYUWF010000042.1:0-22639 GCA_043753685.1 Herminiimonas sp. | reverse complement strand
GGAGCGAGAGGATTCCGCAGTTCATGGCCCAACATGGCCAGAAATTCGTCCTTCTTCCGGTCGGCGTCTTTTAACGCCTGTTCTGCACGCATACGCTCGACGGCATTCCACGACCGCTCTGCAGCTTCCTCAATCAACGCCACTTCGTCATCTGTCCACTTTCTTGCCGTATCGTCGTTAACAAACAGGCAGGCAATCATTGTCCCGCTTCTGCTAAGGGGTACGACGACTGCCGAATAGATGTGGTGTCTTTCAAACGTTGGCCAAGTATCCGGGCCGGCCGTACGCGGGTCATGCTCCATGTCGTCTGCAACCCACGTTTTCCCCTCCTCCAGAGAGGCAAAGTTAGCGACGCCGAAATCAGCCGACCGGTAGGTTCCGATCAGCTCAACTGCGCCCTTGGCGACAAAGTTGGAGTGGTAAGCTACGAGCCCGTTCTGAGGGTCATAGTCCCCAAACAGAACGCGAGAAACGTTCAGATGGCGAACAAGTAGCTGGCTAGTCCGCTTAAAAACGTCATTTGAAATGACCACATGACGTAACGTGTCGGCGAGTGCAAATCTCAAAGCCTCCCGGGCGCGCGATTGTTCGAGCTGCTCCACCTGTTCAGCAAGCTTTTCGTACGCACGATGCGTTTCCGTTACATCGTTGCCTTGGACAAAAATACCCGTGACAGTCCTACCCGCATCAAAGATGGGCTGGCACAGTAAATCGATGTAGTTTTCCTGTATCGCGCCCCCACGCTCTTTTTGCAGCGCAAGCTTTAACTCGCGTCCGACGAATGGCTCGCCAGTCTCAAACACACCGTTTAGTATGGCCTCGAACCCTTGCCCTGCAACGTCAGGCAAAGCTTCCCATACTGGCTTGCCAATGATGTCCCGGTGTCCTACGAGCTGGTAATAAGACTCGTTTGCAAACTGAAAAACGTGGTTTTCCCCCCTTAAAGCAGCGATGAACCCTGGCGCTTGTTCAAACAGCGTCCGAAGATGACTGCGCTCGTCATTGAGTAGCCGCGTCATTGCTTCGTGCATCTGCGCCCGGCTGAAGTCCTTGGCCCCTTTGAAGTTCTTTGGTTCGTCCCTTGGTTCGTCTCTTAGTTGGCGAGAATCAGCTTCCTTGTCGGAATGATAAAAGTCGGTGACGTCAATCGCATTCTGCGCGACAAATGCAACTTCGCCAGCGGCGTCGAAGACTGGTGTGTGAATTGCGCTCCAAAATATTTCTCGAAACACAGTGCCTTGTGGAGTCTGCTGTGGCACCGCATACCTCAAGAGCGGCGTCGTATCTGGCAACTTCGTGGCGATGGCACGTTCAATTGAAGTACGCACTCCCATAAGAGCGGTCGATTCAGGGTCCGCTGGATTTGATGGGAAAGCATCAAAGATATATCGGCCCACAATATCTTCAGCCGTCCTCCCAACACTATGCAAATACGCCGTATTGGCACCGACAATTGTCAGCTCAGGCGCCGATACCAAAAGATACGGATACGGCGACGCGTTGAAGAGGGCTTCGAAGTCCGGTTTTTTGCTCATAACATTAGTTGTACGCGAAACGCGCCGATAAGTATTGTTGGCTCAACAATATGTTACGCGTACTACAACACGCGTACTACAACACGCGTTAGGCATGCGCTAGACTTGGGCGCGCGGTCGCGGCGCTCGATATTAGGATTAAATTGTGTCTCAGGACCGTGTAGAGCTTCCAATGCTTCCAATTACCATAAGTCATCAAACATCCTAGCGTGGTAGCAAATTACCCTTGTTCGTCTTGCTAAAACGCATGATAGTGCACTTACATGGTCGGGCTCTGCATTCCCTGTGAGCGCCTCAGTGGTACGTACTGCCAACCCCGTCAACTTAAATGGCAAAGTAACCTATCCCCTGCCAATATTATAAAAATCAACGGGTTAAAGGCTTTTCTGGTGCGCTGCATTATGGAAACCAAAAGGCCAAATCGTAAGGTTTTCTGATGCTTTATAAATTTGCAACGAATAAGGGCCGAATTTTTTTGCGACCCCTTCTTTTTGCGAAACATAATGCATTAAAGCAACACCTCAAATGGAGTTGCGCTTTTACTTCGGCTTGAGGTTGGCTAATGGAAGAGTTTGCAACCGACTCAGCACTTCTTGGGTAACGGCAGCGGGGGCGTTCAGCTCAGTCAGCATTTTTGGCCACAAAGCTTGCGCTTGGTCGACCGCCGATTTAACGGCGCCCAGAACGATTCGTTCCGCAATTCGCGCCTCCCCCGCTATCGCCTTGTAAGTAGCCAATGTTTCGGCGCGTTGGCGTGCGTCAATTGCAACGTTGGTGGCGTAACCTTTGAAGTTCGGTAGACCTGCTACACAGACGATATCGTACGCGGGCGAGAGTTCCGGGTTGACCCCATTGTGATAGATGACCGAGAAATTCTTAAGATGGGCGTCCGAATTGCCAAGCAGGGTATTGACGACTTGCCGGACGAAAAACTGACGAATGTCTTCGACCCCACGCACGCTAAGCCGGTCCAAGGTTCTCAGGAAGCGAACGAATAGCGCTTGGTCGCCGTATTTACGGTTGGGCATAAGGGTCAGCAACTGGCATGCGTCTTCGATATGGATGGCGCCGCCAGGG
This sequence comes from Herminiimonas sp., assembly GCA_043753685.1. Taxonomy (GTDB): domain Bacteria; phylum Pseudomonadota; class Gammaproteobacteria; order Burkholderiales; family Burkholderiaceae_D; genus JANXSS01. The sequence continues at coordinate 20,027 of JAYUWF010000042.1, read as the reverse complement.
CCGCGGTCAAAACGGTCGACGGCCAGAAAATAGGTATCTGACCCGAGGGCCTCGACCAGCTCTGGCAAGGAAATATCTGCCATTCGGCGGGGTGAGCAGGCAGCTACGTTGACGCCTGCGCCGGCTGCAAGAGTCATGCAGGCATGCTCGTTGAAAATTTGGCTGTCCTCGTTGGCTGCTGGAAGCTTGGCAATAATGTCTGACAGGCGCCCATGCATTGGCAAAACGAAACGGCGTCCCTCGTGTGCTGAAGACAGGGCAATCTTGTTCTGATGTCCGGACAAGGCAGCCCCGCCTTCGACGGCCGCTTCGGGGACGGAGATTTCAAGGTTATCGGCCCCACCTGTCACGCCATAGGCGCGTGCGGCTTGGGTCAGGTTATCCAGGTTGGCAGGGAGGATGCGTACGGCACCAGGAAGGTCCTGCCCAGCAGCGGCGAGAATTCCAAAGTCGTCAGTGTCGCGAATGTTCTTGCGCGTCGCGGCCAAGCGCTTGCGTAGCGGTCCTTCTGGCAACAGTCCTGCAAAAAATGGAGGCAGCTCACCACGCTGGTTGTATCTGGCCGGGTCAAACATGTTATTCAGCACCGCTTGCGTCACATCTTCATTTCCGGGCACAGACAAAGACAGCGAAAGTGTCGGACGACGGGGGTCCGATTGGAAGTTCTCCGTGGTCACGAATCGGGTAGTGCCGCCGGCTTCACAAATCCAACCAACATGGATATCGTGCAGCCACACTTCCAGGTAACGCGGTTCGAGCGCGTTATTCATTTATCGCCATCCAGCATGCGTTCGATAGCTGACGGGACATTGTCGGGGGCGAGCGTTTTCCCTGACAAAAGTCGATATACCTCGGGCAAAAGATGCTTTGGAATCAACACCCATTCTGCATTCAAGCTGGCAGCCAAGGCATCCAGTGTGCTGCCTTTCATGTCATGTTTGCCGGCAAGCAATCGATATAAATTGGGCAGTTGTACTGCAATTTCCCTGGAAATATCTTTTGGTGATTTCCCAAGAGCGACGCGCCGAGTGCGAAGTTGGTCTACGAAATTCATACTATCACCCAATACATTAAATTACTTTAAAAGTATCACATATCACACTATAAAAGCTGTATGTAGTGTAGCAAATTACACCAATTTAAGCAATTGGTGTAATGAATGATAGTTATAAAATCCGAACAAAAACCTGGCGGCTGGGCGGTTATTTAACACCCGTTGGAGCGCCATTACTGGAAAAGCGAGCCAACGTTGCAGGGAAAAACATGCGCCAGGCACCGCACGTTCCGTGTTTCAGTCGAGCGAAATCAGCTTGCCTATCGCCTACCTGGCCAGCAACAGAAATACGGTCGGCTTGCGCTGAAAATCGGGTGCCTTCCCAGCGCCCAATGCAGTTTTCCACTGTGCCGCCGTCTTGGTGATGATCGATTCCGACGCCAGTGTCAGATCGGTCGCAATGCAAATCAGCGTGCTGTCCTGGCACTGCGCTGCCAGCGCATCGAGCATGGCGCCGTTGCGGTAGGGCGTTTCGATGAACAACTGGGTCTGGTTTTCCTGGCGCGAGCGCAGTTCGAGTTCGCGCAGGCGCTTCAAACGTAATCCCGCATCGACCGGTAGATAGCCATTGAATGCAAAACTCTGGCCGTTCAAGCCGCTGGCCATTACCGCCAGCAGCAGGGATGAGGGCCCGACCAATGGCCGCACGACGACACCGTGACGATGCGCGAGCCGTACCAGGTTCGCGCCAGGATCGGCAACGGCTGGCACGCCGGCGTCGGATATCAAGCCCGCGTTTTCGCCGGCAACGAGCGGCGCCAGCATTTCGGGCAACGCCGACTCGGGCGTATTCACGTTGAGTTCCGTGATCTGGATTTCCTGTAGCGGGCATGCCAATGGGTGTGCCGCAGCGATCAATTTCAGGAAGGCGCGGGTCGTCTTCGCATTCTCGGCAATGAAGCGGGTCAGGCTCGACGTGATTCGCTGGACATCGATCGGAATGATCTGGTCCAGCGGCAAATTCGCGTTTGCCTCCGTCGGGCCGAGCGTATTGGGAATGAGGTAGAGGATGCCGGGCATGGTGTGCATTCAAAATAAAAAAAGGGCGGGCGGGCGGCTCGGCGCGGCAGTGTGCCCTGGGTCAGTCGACTTCTGTCGCAAAGAATGTCACGCCAGCCTGCAACAGCATGGCGCATAGCGAAATCAGCGGCAGGCCCGTAAGAGCGGTGGGATCACTCGATTCGATTCTGGCAATCAACGCGATCCCCAGGCCTTCGTTCTTGGCGCTGCCGGCGCAGTCATAGGGCTGCTCGATGCGCAGGTAGGCGTCGAGTGCGGACTCGGGCAGGTCGCGAAAGGTAACGGACGTGCTTACCGTGTCGAGCTGGACGGCGTCTGCTTCGGCGCGGCGCGCATCCCACAGACACAGCGCCGTGTGAAACAGCACGGTTCGTCCCTGCATTTTATTTAGCTGTACGAGTGCGTTGGCATGGGAGCCCGGCTTGCCGATCTGTTCGCCATCCAGCGTGGCGACCTGGTCGGAGCCGATGACAAGGGCGCCGGCATGGGCACGCGCAACCGTGGCCGCCTTTGCACGCGCCAGACGCAGCGCGGTATCTTGCGGCGCTTCGGCAGGCAACGGCTGTTCGTCGATGTCGGGCACCACCACATCGAACGGCAGGCACAGCCGCGACAGCAAGCTGTGGCGATAAACCGAACCCGAGGCAAGTATCAGGCGTGGCGCGGAGTTCGATGGCAGTGCTGGCAGGGGCATGGGCAGCGGCAGGATTGCCAGAAATGTGGGGGAAAGGGGAGGTGAATCGGACGCGCAACTTACGCACTTCGGACGCCTACTGAACGCAAATCGCCGTGGCAGCAGCGCAAGGCATCGCACTTTGCAGTCTCATTTTGACGATTGATGCAATAGTCTGTTATTATCGCAGGTTTTCCGGATTCGACATTCGCCATGATCGCTATTGCAATTGATGCGTTCGATTTCGGTCGACTCAAGGAGCAGCGCGAAGGCGACGTGCCGGTTTCGCAATTGCCTCGGCTGATGAAGGAATGTGTCGACGGCGACGGCAGCCTGTACTGGGCATTGCGGGGAGGGACGCACGAAAGCGGCCATCCTCAGCTCAGCCTGCGAGTTGCCGGCAGCGTCAATTTGATCTGCCAGCGTTGCCTCAAGCCGTTTGCGTTGGAGATCGATTCTGAGTCAAACCTGGTGCTGGCACACGACGACGCGCAGGCCGACCAGATCGAAGCAATGCTCGATGAAGAAGACCTCGACGTGATCGTCGGGTCGAAGGCCCTGAACATTGGCGACCTGATCGAAGACGAAGCATTGCTGGCAATACCGCAGGCGCCAAAACATGTGCAGTGCCCGGATCGGATCGCCGTCGTCGACGAGATCGTCGCCAGGCCGTCACCGTTCGCCGTACTGAAGGATATCAAGCACTGATCGTTTCGCAAGGGAGATCAGGCTGCCAGAAATTTTCGGCATTCCGTCTTAATGAGGGTGCCGGGTGTGTTAAAATTTAAGAACTTTTGGTTAGGAGTTATCATGGCTGTTCAGCAAAACAAGAAGTCGCCTTCAAAGCGCGGCATGCATCGTTCGCACGATTTTCTGGTAGCACCGCAACTGGCCGTCGAGCCAACCACCGGCGAGACCCACATGCGCCACCACATCAGCCCGAGCGGTTACTACCGCGGCCGCAAGGTCCTGAAGACAAAGAACGACGAGTAAGCTTTTCCTTGCTGGACGTGACTGACTGGCGGCCCGAATCTTGATTTCGCGCCGCTTTTTCATATCCGTCGAGCGATGTGGATGCAACGGCTTTTCGATACTCGCGCGGATCCCCTCGCGTCATTTTGAATCACCCCGACTCTGGCCCATCATGGGGTTGAAGAAGGGTCCTGAATCAAAACAATGACAATAAAAATATCCATTGATTGCATGGGCGGGGATCACGGCCCTGCAGTCACGATTCCTGCCGCACTGTCATTCCTCGCGCGCGAACCCGAGGTCGAGCTCATCCTGGTCGGACCGATCGATCGCATTACGACCGACCTGCTACGCCTGAAGGCGGCGCAGCATCCGCGCGTCTCGGTCGTCAATGCGACCGAAATCGTGACGATGGACGATTCGCTCGAAGTCGCACTACGGCGCAAAAAAGATTCGTCGATGCGGGTCGCGATTTCTCTGGTCAAGGATGGCCGTGCCAACGCCTGTGTTTCGGCTGGCAACACCGCAGCCCTGATGGCGCTGTCGCGCTACGTCCTCAAGACCATCCCGGGTGTCGACCGTCCGGCCATCTGCACCCTGATTCCCAATCAGAAGGACCGTCCCACCTACATGCTCGACCTCGGCGCGAATGTCGATTGCGAACCGCATCACCTGCATCAGTTTGCATTGATGGGGTCGGCCCTGGTGGGCGCCATCGAAGGCAAGGCGAAGCCGACCATCGGTTTGCTCAACGTCGGCGAAGAAGACATCAAGGGCAATGACCTGGTCAAGCAAACGGCTGAACTGTTGCGCGCCGATCATGCGAGGGGCATCCTGAATTTTTATGGCAACGTCGAGGGCAACGATATCTTCGAAGGCACCACCGACATCGTGGTGTGCGATGGCTTCGTCGGCAATGTCGTTCTCAAGGCATCCGAAGGCCTGGGCCGCTTCGTCAAGAATGCGTTGACCACGGAATTCAAGCGCACGCCGCTCAACATGCTGGGGGCCTTCATCGCGCGCGGCGCCATCAAGGCGTTTTCGCGCCGGATGAATCCATCGCGCTACAATGGTGCCAGCCTGCTCGGATTGCGTGGCCTGGTCTTCAAGAGTCATGGCGGCGCTGATGCGTACGGCTACGAGTGGGCGATCAGGCGTGCCTACGATGCCGCGAAGTACGACGTGCTGACACAGATTACATTGAGTATCGCCGAGTTGATGCCGCAGGCCGATCCGGCGCCGATACCTGAGGACGGGTTGCACGCAACCGGTCTGGACCAAAAGAAAATCGCATGACTTCCTACAGCAAGATCATTGGGACCGGCAGTTTCCTGCCACCGCGACGCGTGACGAATGCCGAATTGACCGAACGCCTGGCCGCCGATGGCATCGACACATCCGACGAATGGATCGTATCGCGCAGCGGCATCTCGGCGCGCCATTATGCCGACCCCGGGGTGCTGGCCAGCGACCTCGGCGTCGAAGCCGCCAGGCGCGCTCTCGATGCCGCAGGAATGACGGCCAACGACATCGACCTGATCATCGTGGCGACCTCGACTGCGGACCATGCCGGCGGTTTTCCGAGCACGGCGTGCGTGGTGCAGCGCAAGCTCGGCATCACCAACGACGGCGCGGCACTCGATGTGCAGGCGGTCTGCAGCGGCTTCGTGTATGCGATGGCGGTGGCCGACAGCTTCATCAAGTCGGGCGCGCACCGCAATGCGCTGATCATCGGCACCGAAGTCTTTTCCCGCATCCTCGATTTCAAGGACCGCACCACCTGCGTGCTGTTCGGCGATGGCGCTGGCGCCGTCGTGATGACCGGATCTGCCGAACCCGGGGTGTTGGCATCGAAACTGCATGCCGACGGTCGATATGCCGAGATCCTGTGCGTGCCTGGAAACATCACCAACGGCGCACTGGCGGGCAGCGCCTATCTTTACATGGATGGGCCCGCGGTGTTCAAGCTGGCCGTCTCGGTTCTGGAAAAGGTGGCGACCGAAGCATTGCGGGCCGCCGACATGTCCGCGGCAGACATCGACTGGCTGGTGCCGCACCAGGCGAACATTCGCATCATGCAAAGTACCGCGCGCAAGCTCGGCTTGCCACCGGAGAAAATGGTGGTGACGGTCGATCAGCATGGCAACACCTCGGCGGCGTCGATTCCGCTGGCACTCGACACGGCGGTGCGCGACGGGCGAATCCGGTCAGGCCACAACGTGATGATGGAAGGTGTCGGTGGCGGCTTTACATGGGGCGCCGTGCTGGTCCGGATGTGACGACGGTGCAGGCCTGGCCTGGCGCAACAAGCCATCGACATTTTTCATCCGCAGTGGTTTTATGACAAGAACGAAAAACGAACGACAATCCAACGACAAGCGTCCATGATCAAATTTGCATTCGTGTTTCCAGGACAGGGTTCGCAGGCGATCGGCATGCTCAATGTATTTGCCGATAATGCGGCCGTGCGTGACACCGTTGCCGAAGCCTCGGCCGCGTTACAGTTCGATCTCGGCGCCTTGATTGCCGAGGGACCAAAAGAAGCGCTCGACCTGACCACCAATACCCAGCCCGTGATGCTCACGGCCGGCGTGGCGTTCTACCGCGCCTGGATCGCGGCCGGCGGCGCCGTGCCGGCGATGGTTGCCGGTCACAGCCTGGGCGAGTACGCTGCCCTGGTGGCTGCAGGCGTTCTGAGTTTTGCCGATGCCGTGCCGCTGGTGCGCTTTAGGGCGCAGGCGATGCAGGAAGCGGTGCCGGTAGGTCAGGGCGGAATGGCGGCGATCCTGGGCATGACGGACGATGACGTGCGCGCGGTCTGCCACGATGCTGCGCAGGGCGAGGTGGTCGAAGCCGTCAACTACAACGCGCCGTTGCAGGTCGTAATCGCCGGCCACAAGCAGGCGGTCGAGCGCGCCTGTGAACTGGCCAAGGCCCGCGGCGCCAAGCGCGCACTGCCGCTGGCGGTGTCGGCGCCGTTTCATTCCTCGTTGTTGCAGCCCGCATCGGCGCGGTTGCGCGATCACCTGGCGAAGCTCACCTTTCTGCCGCCACAGATCGCCCTGATCAACAACGTCGATGTCGCCGTCGTCGACGATGTCGCGGGCATCAAGGACGCGCTGGTGAGCCAGGCCGCAAGCCCGGTGCGATGGGTCGAGACCGTGCAGGCAATGGCAGCCGCCGGCGTCACCCACCTGATCGAATGCGGACCCGGCAAGGTGTTGACCGGCTTGACCAAGCGCATCGACCCGAGCCTGGTCGGTGAAGCGCTAGTCGACCCGACTTCGCTCGACAAAATCATGGAACTGCTCAAATGAACCAAGCTTCGACGCCGGCAGCGGCTATGCTGATCAAGCAGGTAGCGCTGGTCACGGGCGCTTCGCGCGGCATCGGCCGGGCGATCGCCCTGGAATTCGCCCGCCAGGGCGCAACCGTGATCGGTACGGCGACCACGCAGACCGGCGCAGATGCCATCACCGAGGCGCTGCATGCGGTGCGCGCCGACAGCGGCCGCGGCGTGGTATTGAACGTCAACGACGCCGAAGCCTGCACCGCCGTGGTCGACGCCGCGCAAAAGGAATTTGGCGGCCTGTCGATCCTGGTGAACAACGCCGGCATCACCCATGACCAGCTCGCCATGCGCATGAAAGACGAAGAATGGGATGCAGTCATCGCGACCAATCTGACAGCGGTGGCCCGGCTGTCGCGCGCGGTCCTGCGTGGCATGATGAAGGCAAAGCATGGGCGCATCATCAACATCACGTCGGTGGTGGGCTCGGCGGGCAATGCCGGCCAGATGAATTACGCGGCGGCCAAGGCTGGTGTGGCAGGCATGAGCCGCGCGTTGGCACGGGAAATCGGCAGCCGCAACATCACCGTCAATTGCATTGCGCCGGGATTCATCGATACCGACATGACCAAGGCACTGAACGAACAACAGATCGCCGGCTTGCTCCAGCAGATTCCGCTGGGCCGTTTCGGCTTGCCGGAAGACATTGCAGCGGCCGCCTGTTTTCTGGCATCGGCTCAAGCAGGATACGTTACTGGTACCACGCTGCACGTAAATGGCGGTATGTACATGAGTTAGAGTTAAGCTTGATCGGGTGCATCGAAAACCAGGTTCGGCGAGCGGGTTACCGCACCTGCGACGGGCCCGGAAAAGCGGCCTGAAGCGGCACTCGACGGTATCTGAAATCCTTTCGAATGTTGTAGCCGGCCATGCTTGAGCATTGTAAAAATCAAAAGGTAAAAGCTAATTTTTGTCGCGCAAACCTGCTAAAATGCGCGCACTTTCTGTCACCACACTGGAGTTCTGCCATGTCCGATATCGAACAACGCGTTAAAAAAATAGTCGCTGAACAACTGGGCGTTGCCGAAGCCGACATCAAGATCGAATCGTCATTCGTGGATGACCTTGGCGCCGACTCGCTCGATACGGTCGAGCTGGTGATGGCGCTGGAAGACGAATTCGAAATGGAAATTCCGGACGAGCAAGCCGAAAAGATCACGACCGTTCAGCAAGCAATCGATTACGCAAAGGCGCACGTCAAGGCCTAAGCCAGGGAAACCGGCATCGGTCCTTGCTTGCATCAGTCCTAGGAGAATTGATTGAGTCGTTCACGTCAACGCCGCGTTGTCATCACGGGTTTGGGTTGCGTTTCACCGGTCGGTAACACGCTCGCTGAATCCTGGAATGCGGTGGTCGAAGGTCGTTCCGGCATCGCCACGATTACCAAGTTCGACGCCACACCGTTTACTACCCACTTCGCCGGTGAAGTCAAAGGCTTCCGCATCGAGGATTACATCCCTGCCAAGGAAGCCCGGCATATGGACACCTTCATCCATTACGGCATGGCTGCGGGCATGCAGGCGATGCAGGACAGCGGTCTCGAAGTCACCCCCGAAAACGCTACCCGGATCGGCGTCATCGTCGGCTCCGGCATCGGTGGCCTGCCGCTGATCGAGGAGACGCACGCCGAACTGGTTGCGCGCGGCCCGCGTCGGGTCAGTCCATTCTTCGTGCCGGCCTCGATCATCAACATGATTTCCGGTCACCTCTCGATCAAGTACGGCCTGCAAGGGCCGAACCTGGCCATTGTCACGGCCTGTACTACCGGCTTGCATTGCATCGGCGCAGCCGGCCGCATGATCGAATACGGCGATGCCGACGTGATGATCGCCGGTGGCGCCGAATCGACCATTTCTCCGCTGGGACTGGGCGGGTTCGCATCCGCTCGCGCGCTCTCGACCCGCAACGACGATCCGACTACCGCCTCGCGTCCGTGGGATCGCGACCGCGACGGTTTCGTCCTGGGCGAAGGTGCCGGCGTGATGGTGCTCGAAGAGTACGAACATGCCAAGGCGCGCGGTGCCAAAATTTATGCAGAACTGCTGGGTTTCGGCATGAGCGCCGATGCGTACCACATGACCGCGCCGCTGGAAGATGGCGAGGGCGCCCGGCGCTGCATGGCAGCTGCGTTGGACAACGCCGGCGTGAACGCGGATCAGGTCGATTACGTCAATGCCCACGGTACGTCGACGCCACTGGGCGATCTGGCCGAAACGATTGCCATCAAGCGCGCTCTGGGTGACCACGCGCGCAAGGTGGTGGTCAACTCGACCAAGTCGATGACCGGGCATTTGCTGGGCGGGGCCGGCGGTCTGGAAGCGGTGTTTACCGTGATGGCGCTGAAGAACCAGTTGTCACCGCCCACCATCAACATCTTCAACCAGGATCCGGCATGTGACCTGGACTATTGTGCCAACGCGGCGCGTTCCATGCCGATCAACATCGCCGTCAAGAATTCCTTCGGGTTTGGCGGTACCAACGGTACGCTGGTTTTCGCCAAGGCCTGATTTTCGCCTGATTTTTTTTTCGATAAAAGGCGGTGCCGTTGGCAGCGCCGCTTTCCACACTGTTTCTAACCCCCATCCCACGTAGTTCACCAGCCTATGTCCATTGCGGTATCCGCCGTGGTCCAACCGTCCCGCATCGTGTTTTTTCTGACGCTGGGCATGAGTGTGGGCAGCGTATTGATCGGACTTTTCCTCGGCTTGAATGCGTTCGGTCCGACGCTTCTCTGGGCGCGCATGACATTGGCTGCATTGTGTGGTCTTTCCGGGCTGACTGCAGCATGTCGGATTTTGCAGGATCGATGCGCGCAGCGTATTGAAATTTCGGGAAGCGGACAGATACGAGTTTATGCAGCCTCTGTACCGCCTTCAAATCGCCATGAGCCCACCGAGCGAATCGGTAGCGCAGATTGCCCCCAGGATCTGCTGCCGTCGTCGACTTTGTGGTCGCATCTGATGATCCTGAATCTGCGCGCGGATAACGGCGTGACGACTACATTGCTCATCCTGCCGGACACGATGTCGCAGACAAGCTTTCGTGCTTTATCCGTTGCGTGCCACTGGATTGCCGCGCACAATAATCGCGCCGAATCCCACATAAAATGAGGTCCGCGGTGCTGAAAGTATTGAACTTATTATGTTTCAATTAGTCAACAGTTCGGATCGCGCGAGAGTTGCTATAAATCAAGGGAATGTCGATTGACGACCGAACGCGATATTGATCAGATTCTCGTCGAGCGGGTGCAGCGCGGCGATAAAAAAGCGTTCGAACTGCTGGTAGCTAAATATCAGCGGAAATTGATGCGACTCGTTTCGCGGCTTTTGCGCGACCAGGCCGAAGCAGAAGATGTTGTACAGGAAGCTTTTATCAAGGCATATCGTGCGTTGCCGCAGTTTCGCGGCGATTCGGCGTTTTATACTTGGCTGTATCGAATTGGAATCAACACCGCTAAAAATTACCTGGTGACGCAGGGAAGGCGAGCGCCAACCTCGACCGAAGCCGACGCCGAGGAGGCCGAAACTTTCGACGATGGCGAACACCTAAGAGATATCAACACGCCAGAGTCGATGCTCGCCACGAAACAGATTGCCGAAACGGTCAATCTTGCGATGGATGCGTTGCCAGAGGAATTGAGGATAGCGATCACGCTGAGAGAAATCGAAGGCTTGAGTTACGACGAAATCGCCGAGGCCATGGGATGCCCGATCGGTACCGTCCGTAGCCGGATATTCCGGGCCAGGGAAGCGATTGCTGAAAAGCTCAGGCCCTTGCTTGGCACCGCGCTGGACAAGCGTTGGTGACGCGTAAGATGGAAATGATTGCGACGGTTGCCGTGTTTGAATTGAAGATAATGACAACTGGCAGTACTGATAACAATAGCAGCATCGGCAGCATCGGCAGCACGGACAAAAGAATCAGGGCGTAGGGTTGTAGAGGCGATTTCCGAGGTCATCATGAATACCAGCGAGTCAATGCAAGAACAGATTTCAGCCTTCGCCGATGGCGAATTGGTCACCTCGGCACATGCCCCGATTCTGGCTGCGCTGCGGGCGCCTGCGGAGCGTGCCGTGTGGGATGAATATCATCATATCGGGGACATCCTGCGCTCGGTCGAGATGGCTGCGGCAGTGCGTCCGGACTTCGCTGCCCGCATGGCTGCGCGACTGGCCAGCGAGCCGACCTACATTGCCACGGCGACCCAGCCGAGCCCGGCCGTGGTTGGTCCGGTGGTAGTCCGGCAGCGCTGGCTGCAGCGGTTTGCCATGCCGGGCGCCGCAGTGGCAGCTGCAGTGGTCTTGACGGTGATCGGCGTGCCGCGCCTGGCCGGTGTGCAGTTCGGCGGCGCGTCTCACGATGTCGCGCTCGCCAAGACCGATGCGCTGGCCTTGAATGGCGCACCCGGCACCGTCGTCCTGCGCGATCCGCGCATGGAAGAATACTTGCTGGCGCATCAGCGGTTCTCGCCATCCGTCTTCAGCACCGCACAATTCGCCCGCTCTGCCACGTTTGCCACCGATTCACTCAAATAAACCCTATGCGACAGACCTTGTTGTTGTTGAAGTTTGTCGTCGTTCTGTCCAGTTTCATCGCATTGTCGAGCCATGCCGAGATCGCATCGCCTGCGGGCGAGGCGCAGGACGCACAAGCCTGGCTGCGGCGCATCCGCTCCGCCGCCCAGAACTTGAACTACTCCGGAACGTTCGTCTATCAGCAATCGAATCAGATCCGGACGTCCCGCATCACCCATCTCCTCGAAGGCCGGAACGAGCGTGAAAAACTCGAAATTTTGGATGGCAAGCCGCGCGAGTACATTCGCAACAACGAAGAAATCATTTGCTACGTACCCGAGATCAAGACCTTGCTGGTCGAGAAACGGGTCACGCAAGACGTTTTTCCGGCGATCCTGGCAGCCAATCCGGCCGACCTGGCAGAGCACTACACTATTCGCAAGGCCGAAACCGGACGCGTTGCCGGTTTCGATTGCCAGGCAGTAGTGCTCGAGCCCAAGGACAATTTGCGCTATGGCTACAAGCTGTGGGCAGAAAAGACCACCGGTTTGCTGTTGCGGGCGCAGACCCTGGATGAGCGCAACGAGGTGGTCGAACAGATCGCCTTCACCCAACTTGCGATCGGCAATGTGGACCGGTCGAAGGTCAAGCCGAGTTTTCCGAATACCGCAGGCTGGCGCATTGAAAATGCAGAAATGACACCAGCGACTCTGACCGGCTGGAGCGTCAAGGCGATTCCACCGGGTTTTCGCAAGACCCGGGAAATGAAACGGGTGATTTCGGACACGCCGGCGCTGACGCAGCAGGGCACCGGCAGGACCGCGGTGATCCGCCCGACGCAGCGCGAGGTATCTCAGATTGTCTTTTCGGACGGGCTCGCGGCGATCTCGGTTTTCATCGAGCCGATATCTCAAAGTCGTACAGAAGGATCGATACAACAAGGTGCAATGAATATCACCGGAAAGCGGCAGGGCGATTTTTGGCTTACCATTGTTGGCGAAGTACCGGCGGCCGCCATCAAGCAGGTGGCCAATTCGATTGAGTTCAAACCTCGTTAGCCCAGATCAAAGCGCGTTCATGAAACCATCCTTGCTGAATCGAAATCGTCTCGTTTCACTTTGTCTAGGCGCTGCAAGCGCCTTTTTCGCACCTGTCGCGCTGCTGGCGTCCGCTCCCGCGTATGCCGCCGCGGTAGCCGGCCTGCCGGACTTCACCGACCTGGTCGAACGCACGGGGCCGGCGGTGGTCAACATCCGGACCACGGAAAAAGTCAAGCAGGGGCAACCCGGAGCGAACGGCGGCGACGACGAAGAAATGCAGGAATTTTTCAAGCGGTTCTTCGGCGTTCCGTTGCCGCGGCAGCCGCAGCCGAACGTGCCGACACCGCGCGGCCGCAAACAGGTACCGCAGCCGGATGAAGAAACACCGCGTGGCGTCGGTTCTGGTTTCATCATCTCCGGCGACGGTTATGTCATGACCAACGCCCATGTGGTCGACGGTGCCGACGAGGTGTATGTCACCTTGACCGACAAGCGTGAATTCAAGGCAAAGATCATTGGTGTCGACAAGCGTTCGGACGTCGCACTGGTCAAGATCGAAGGGGCAAACCTGCCACGCCTGGCGCTCGGCGATTCGAACAAGATCCGGGTCGGCGAATGGGTGATTGCGATCGGTTCGCCGTTCGGACTGGACAACACGGTCACTGCGGGTATCGTTTCGGCCAAGGCGCGCGACACCGGCGATTATCTGCCGCTGATCCAGACCGACGTCGCCGTCAATCCCGGCAATTCCGGCGGTCCCCTGATTAACATGCGCGGCGAAGTCATCGGCATCAATTCGCAGATCTACAGCCGCTCCGGCGGCTACATGGGAATCTCGTTTGCCGTACCGATCGACGAAGCGATGCGGGTATCCGATCAACTCAAAGCAACCGGCCGGGTCACGCGCGGGCGCATCGGGGTGCAGATCGGCGAAGTCACCAAGGACGTCGCGGAATCGCTCGGACTGGCAAAGGCGCAAGGAGCGCTGGTGTCGCGCGTCGAACCGGGCGGACCGGCCGAAAAAGCCGGTGTCGAGGCCGGTGACATCATCCTGAAATTCAACGGTGCAGCAATCGAAAAATCAAGCGATCTGCCTCGCATGGTCGGCAACATCAAGCCCGGCGCGCGCGCCACGATCTCCGTCTGGCGCAAGGGTGCCAGCCGCGATCTGGGCCTGACGGTGACCGAGCTGGAGCCGGAAAAAGTGGTCAAGCGCGACGACAAGAAAGCCAAACCTGAAGCCGCCGCGAATTCGCTCGGCCTGGTGGTGGTCGATCTGCCGGAAGCGCAACGCAAGGAACTGCGGGTCGATGGCGGTGTCGTGGTGGAGTCGGCAGATGGTGCCAGTGCCAAGGCCGGTTTCCGCGCCGGCGATGTGATTCTGCGTCTGAACAACATCGATATCAAGGACGCCAAGCAGTTCAACGCCCTGGTTGGCAAACTGGAACCGAAGAAACTGGCGGTATTGCTGGTGCGCCGGGGCGACTCGACCCAGTTCGTTCCATTGCGGCCGGGTAGCTGATCAACCAACAGCGTGGGCAGCACCGGGAAACCTGGTTCCTGGTGCGGCATTCACGTTTTTTGGCCACATGTTCATGTCGATTGCATTTCTTCTCTACGGCCGTAGCTATTGTCACTTGTGCGATGACATGCGCATTGCATTGGAGAAATGCTTGCCCGCGCGTTCCATCCCTTTTGAGATGGTCGATGTCGATGACGATCCGGACTTGGTTGCGCGCTACGATGAGCTGGTGCCGGTCCTCATGGGATGCCGACCTGACGGGTCCTTGCAGCAACTGTGCCATTATTTCCTCGATACCGATGCCGTCATTGCATTTATTGCAACATCTCAAGCGTATGGCGGTGCGTCCTCAACAACCGAATCACGCTGAAATTGACGCACATGCAACCACCGTCCGCTTCGCCGCGGTACCGGAACGGGCAGGCCGTCTGCCGTTCGATAACGGCTGGCCCTGGCCACGCACGCGATATCCCGGGCGTTCCCCCCTGGAATCCGTTAAAATGCTGCGACTGAACATCCTTCTTCACCAAGGCGCTCGTCTGGGAGATCTTCCCGATGTCAGCGCCTTTTTTGCAACCGCCGTGCGCGCATCGCGTTGAAACCACCATGAACAACATTCGCAATTTTTCCATCATCGCGCACATCGACCATGGCAAGTCGACGCTGGCCGACCGCATCATTCAATTGTGCGGTGGCTTGTCGGACCGTGAAATGGAAGCCCAGGTGCTCGATTCGATGGATATCGAACGCGAGCGCGGCATCACCATCAAGGCTCAGACGGCGGCGCTGACCTACAAGGCGCGCGACGGCCAGATCTATAACCTGAACCTGATCGACACGCCGGGTCATGTCGACTTCAGCTACGAAGTCAGCCGCTCGCTGTCGGCATGCGAAGGTGCGCTCCTGGTGGTCGATGCATCGCAGGGTGTGGAAGCCCAGACGGTTGCCAACTGCTACACCGCGCTGGACCTGGGCGTGGAAGTGGTGCCAGTGCTAAACAAGATCGATCTGCCGTCGGCCGATCCGGACAACGCGATTGCCGAAATCGAGGAAGTCATCGGGATCGATGCTTCGGAGGCGGTGCATTGCTCTGCCAAGACCGGCCTCGGCGTGCAGGACGTGCTGGAGTCGCTGATTGCCAAGGTGCCGCCGCCGAAAGGCGATGCCACGGCGCCGCTGCAGGCGCTGATCGTCGACTCCTGGTTCGACAATTACGTCGGCGTGGTGATGCTGGTGCGGGTCATCAACGGCACGCTGCGCCCGAAGGACAAGATCCTGCTGATGGCAAGCGGCACGCAACATCTGACCGAAAGCGTTGGCGTCTTCACGCCGAAATCGCTCTCGCGCGAGGCGCTGACGGCCGGCCAGGTCGGCTTCATCATCGCCGGCATCAAGGAATTGAAGGCGGCCAAGGTCGGCGACACCGTGACCCTTGCAGCGCGTCCCGCAGCCTCGGCACTGCCAGGCTTTAAGGAAGTGCAGCCGCAAGTCTTCGCCGGCCTGTTCCCGGTCGAGGCGAACCAGTACGATGCACTGCGTGATTCGCTGGAGAAACTGAAATTGAACGACGCCGCGCTCCAGTACGAGCCGGAAGTCTCGCAAGCGCTCGGCTTCGGTTTCCGCTGCGGTTTCCTCGGCTTGCTGCACATGGAAATCGTGCAGGAGCGTCTGGAGCGCGAATTCGACATGGATCTGATCACCACCGCGCCGACGGTGATCTATGAAGTGGTCCTGCGCGACGGCACCATCCTGATGGTCGACAATCCCTCGAAGATGCCGGACCCGTCGAAGATCGAAGAGATCCGCGAGCCGATCGTCACGGTCAACCTGTACATGCCGCAAGAGTACGTCGGCTCGGTCATCACGTTGTGCACCCAGAAGCGCGGCAACCAGATCGACATGAACTACCACGGCAAGCAGGTCAAGCTGACCTATGAAATGCCGATGGCCGAAATCGTGCTGGATTTTTTCGACAAGCTGAAGTCGACCTCGCGCGGTTATGCCTCGATGGATTACGAGTTCAAGGAGTACCGCAGCGCCGATGTGGTCAAGGTCGACATGCTGATCAACAGCGAAAAGGTCGACGCTCTGGCCATCATCGTTCACCGCGCCAACAGCCAGTATCGTGGCCGCGCCGTCGCTGCCAAGATGCGCGAACTGATTCCGCGCCAGATGTTCGACGTCGCCATACAGGCGGCCATCGGCGCCAACATCATTTCGCGCGAAAACGTCAAGGCGCTGCGCAAGAACGTGCTGGCCAAGTGCTACGGCGGCGATATCAGCCGCAAGCGCAAGCTGCTGGAAAAGCAAAAGGCGGGCAAAAAAAGGATGAAGCAAGTGGGCTCGGTGGAAATACCGCAAGAGGCATTTCTGGCAATTTTACAAGTGGATGACAATTAATGAATCTGCAAGCACTCCTGGGCAATTTCGCGCTGATCCTGTTCGGCCTGACCGTTGCGACCGGCATCATCTGGTGCTTCGATGTGTTCTACCTGGCACCCCAGCGGCGCGCCCGGGCGAATCTGGCGCTGGCCGAATTCGATGCCCGTACCGTGCGCCTGCAGAACGACGGCATCAAGACCGAGGACCGGGTGCGCAGCACGCTCGAGTCCGGCATCTTGCGCCAGCCGACCTGGATCGAATATTCGGGCAGCTTTTTCCCGGTGCTGCTGCTGGTATTCCTGCTGCGTTCGTTCCTGTACGAACCGTTCAAGATTCCATCGAGCTCGATGGTGCCGACACTGACGGTGGGCGATCTGATTCTGGTAAATAAATTCACCTATGGAATCCGGCTGCCCATCATCAACAAGAAAATCGTCCAGATCAACGATCCGCAGCGCGGCGATGTGATGGTATTCAAGTATCCGAAAGATTTGTCACTCGACTACATCAAGCGCGTCGTTGGTGTTCCAGGTGATAGAATAGTCTATAAAAACAAGCGGTTGACGGTGAATGGTAATGTGTTGTCTTATGCGCCATTGCCGGACTACCTGAATGAAGAACACTTGTCGTATTCGAAACAGTTCCACGAAAACCTGACTGGGGTCGAGCACAATATCCTCAATGACGAAAATGCACCGTCCTATGTCCAGAACCCGGACGCATTCCCACAGCACGAACTGTGCAGCTACAACGCCGAGGGATTTGCCTGTACTGTCCCTACTGGACATTACTTCATGATGGGGGATAATCGGGACAACAGCCTCGACAGCCGGTACTGGGGATTCGTGCCAGACAAAAATATTGTGGGAAAAGCATTTTTTGTCTGGATGAATCTTGGAAACATCAAGCGGATCGGTAGTTTTCATTAATCAGGGAAGGGGTCTGGCATGAAGGTGGCATCGAACACGCATCAACGTGGCATCACACTGTTCGGATTGATATTCGTGATGGCGATCATCGGCATGATCGGCATCGTCGGCTTGAAGGTCGTGCCGACCGTCCTTGAATACACTGCCATCAAGAAGGCCATCGTGGCCTCCAAGGAAGGCGCCACCACCGTGCGCGATGTCCAGGTCTCGTTCGACAAGCGCGCCAACGTTGGCTACATCGAATCGATCGGCGGCAAGGATCTGGTGATCGTCAAGAACGGCTCGGACTTCGACGTCAGCTTCGCCTACGATAAAAAAATTCCCCTGTTCGGCCCAGCCAGCATCTTGATCGAATACGAAGGCACGACTGCCAAGACCCAGCCGGCAAGGAAAGTCATCGAATGAGGATTGCACGGTAAATCGCATGGATGTCACAGTGTTGCAAACTCGGCTAGGCCACACGTTCTCGGATGCTGCATTGTTGCAGCAGGCGCTGACGCACCGCAGCCACAGCAGCCTGCACAATGAACGCCTGGAATTTCTGGGCGACTCGATCCTCAACTGCGTGGTGGCGTCGCTGCTGTTCGACCGCTATGCCAAGATCGACGAGGGCGACCTGTCGCGTCTGCGCGCCAATCTGGTCAAACAGCAATCGCTCTATGAAATCGCGCAGCGTCTCGAGCTGTCGCAATTCCTGCGGCTGGGAGAGGGCGAATTGAAGTCGGGCGGTTTTCGGCGCCCGTCGATCCTTGCTGATACGCTCGAGGCGCTGTTCGGCGCCGTTTTTTTGGATGCCGGTTTCAACGCAGCCCGCGACGTGATCCGCTCGCTCTACATACCGATTCTCGATACGGTCGATCCGAAGACGCTCGGCAAGGATGCCAAGACGCTCTTGCAGGAATACTTGCAGGGTAAAAAAATAGCGCTTCCGCAGTACAACGTCGTGGCGACCCACGGCGCGGCGCACAACCAGGAATTCGAGATCGAATGCCTGGTCCCGAAGCTCGATATCCAGGTGTTCGGTACCGGCGGCAGCCGCCGTGCAGGGGAGCAGGCCGCCGCCAAGCTGGCGCTGGAGGCCGTGCAGCTGGCGCTGGTCAAAAGTCCCGGCGCGCCACGTCGTGCGAAACCGCGAACCGCGCAGCTGAAATTGGCTGGAATCGCCACGATTCAACCGGATGCGCCAGGCGATGCGCCGGTGCCGGCCACGCGTGCACCGCGCCAGAGCGCGAAGTCCGAACCGAAACCGGAACCAAAATCCGAAACGAGGCAGGATGCTGACAGCGAGGTGAAAACACCGGCTGCAGCTGCGGGCGCCGCTGTTGCCGTAGTACCTGCGACCGTCATACCTGCAACCCCGGCATCTGCAATCCCGGCGACTGCGCCCCCGGCACCTGAAACCGCCGCACCTGCGGCAGTCTCACCGCCGACCGCAGCACCGGTCGAACCGGACGCAACTGCGGCGGCGCCTGACCACTCAAAACCAGCAGCACCACAATCGAAGAGCGCATGACCGATCTTGCCTTGCCTGCCGTACCCGCTGCAGGGGATTTCCCCGACGATTTCCGATGTGGCTACATTGCCATTGTCGGCCGGCCGAATGTCGGCAAATCGACGCTCATGAACGCCCTGATCGGCGCGAAGGTAAGCATCACCTCGCGCAAGGCGCAAACCACGCGCCACCGGATCACCGGCATCCAGACCATCGATTCGACCCAGTTCATCTATGTCGATACGCCCGGCTTTCAGACGCGTCACGCAAATGCCCTGAACAAGACGTTGAACCGCACCGTTACCAATACCCTGACGGCGTCCGACGTCATCCTGTTCCTGGTCGAAGCCGGCACGTTCGGCGAGGCCGACCAGCAGGTGCTCGATCTGATTCCGGCCAGCGTGCCGTGCATCCTGGTGATCAATAAATCCGACCGGATCAAGGACAAGGCGGTGCTGTTGCCCTTTGCCCAAAAGATCGCGGCAAAACACGATTTTGCAGCGGTGGTGCCGGTGTCGGCCACGCTGCGCTTCCAGCTCGACAACCTGCAGTCCGAAATCAAGAGCCGCCTGCCGCTGAATGCGCCGATCTTCGGCGTCGATGACATCACCGACCGCAGCGAAAAATTTTTGGCGGCGGAAATCGTCCGGGAAAAGGTGTTCCGGTTCGTCGGCGACGAACTTCCCTATACCAGCACCGTCCTGATCGAAAAATTCGAGCAGGAAGGCGATCTGCGGCGAGTATTCGCAGCCATCCTGGTCGAACGCGACACCCACAAGTCGATGGTGATCGGCCAGAAGGGTGCCCGCCTGAAAGATATCTCGACCCAGGCTCGGCTCGACATGGCGCGCCTGTTCGGCGGTCCGGTGTACCTTGAAATCTGGGTCAAGGTGAAATCCGGTTGGGCCGACAACGAAGCTGGCCTGCGCGCTTACGGCTACGAGTAAATACGGCATCGATGGCTTTTTCCGACCGCGACCTGCATCGCCGCCCGAACGCCGGCGTCGCCCCTGAAAACGGCACCGGCAGTGGCACCGGAAGCGAGCCCGGCACGACCGTGCGCATCGATGCGCCGCCTGG